>JBEBXJ010000075.1:0-10693 GCA_040391685.1 Paenimyroides baculatum | reverse complement strand
AAAGTATCGATTTTTGAAGCAGCTACTTTAGTTAGTTTTAAGTTATTTAAAATGTCTAAATCCATTTTTATTTTTACTCTTTAAATTTGTTATGTTGTTTTGAACTTTACAAATTTAGAAAAAAAAATTCGTTACAAACAGGTTCTATTATGTAATTTACAACGAAAGGCTTTTTTTAATGTAAATTTCTTAAATCAATTGGTTTTTTGGAAATAAGCTGAAATAAACTTAATTAGCCGGTTTTTAGTTTAACTATTTTTATATTTGTAAAAATTTTTGAATCATGAAAAAAACAGTAATTATTTTCGCAGCAGCATTTTTAATGATTGCATGTAATAAAAAAGAGACCGTAACTTCCGATCAGGTTGAAAAAGAGGTTAGCTATCAAGTTTTTGGTGACAGCATTAACAAAGACGGGGCTATTTCTAAAGAAGAAATGCTTGCCAAGTACGAAAGCATGAAACCAACCGATACATTGGCTGTTAAATTTACATCGGAAATTAAATCAACCTGCAAGAAAAAAGGATGTTGGATGACTTTGAATTTAGCCGATGAAAAAGAAGCATTTGTAAAATTTAAAGATTACGCCTTTTTTGTACCAAAAGAAGGAGCAGAAAATCATACTGCAATTGTTTCTGGTAAAGCTTTTATCGAAGAAACATCGGTAGATCAGTTAAAGCACGAAGCTAAAGATGCTGGTAAAACCCAAGCTGAAATCGATCAGATTACACAACCATCTAAAAATTATCGTTTCATGGCAGACGGTGTTTTAATTGCAGCAGCCAAATAATGAAGAAATTACTGTTAATTGTCTTAACCGCTGCTTTTACTACTAGTTGTCAGCAAAAAAACGAAAAAAATGAAGCGGTAACCGTCAAAGACAGTGTTGGTGCATCGAAATTTCAAATGTACGAAATGTCTGAAATGGCAGCTTTAATGGAACAAATGTATGCTTACAACACACAGCTTAAAGAACGTATCGCAACGAATCAGGATTTAGGCAGTTACCCTGTGGCTTTTGATAAACTACATACAGCAATTTTAACAGAAGCTTCAGATCGTGATGCCTTTTTTAACGATCAGGCAATAAAGTTCATAACAGCACAAAAAGCTATTTATGCTGACACGTTAGAAGCAAAAAACAATTTCAATAAAATGGTAAACCAATGTTTAGAATGTCATTCTAAAAAATGTGGTGGACCAATTCCAAGAATTAAAAAATTATTAATTCCGTAGATGGATCGTGAAATTATAGTTACCGAAGACGGTTCGCACTCATTATTTGTGAAGAATATGGGCGAAACTTTTCATTCCAAACATGGAGCCATTCAGGAATCAGCACATGTTTACATAAAAAACGGCATTGAATTAATTGATAAAGAAACCATTAATGTTTTAGAATACGGTTTTGGTACAGGATTAAATGCCTTGTTAACACTGGAATATGCTGTAAACAATAATAAAAAAATTATTTACGAAAGCATTGAAGCCTATCCGCTGACTGCAAATGAATTTAATTTGTTAAATTATAATGATTTTGTAAAAACCCCGATACCACTTCAAAAACTACATGAAATCCAGGTTGATACAAACAACAGGGTAACTGAACATTTCAATCTGCTGAAACATTTCTGTAAGATTGAAGATTTTACAACCAATAATAAATTCGATATTATTTATTTTGATGTTTTCGGATTTGATTATCAAAACGAATTATGGTCGGTAGAAATTTTACAGAAAGCCTATGCCTTTTTAAATGATAATGGACTTTTTGTGACGTATGCCTGCAAAGGTTTGATAAACCGCCGATTAAAAGAAATTGGTTTCGATGTGATAAAAAAAGCAGGACCTCCCGGTAAAAGAGAGATGATAATTGCTGTTAAAAAAATCTAATTTTTTTTATAAATGTAATTAGTTCATTATATTTATAAAAAATTAACAATTATGACAGAGCAACTAAACCATACTATAAAAATTTTAGAAAAAGTCAGTTTTAGTAAAGATTTATTTATCAAGGAAATTACCAAAGCAATTGAATTTTTACTTCCGTTTGAAATTGAAAAATTAAAAGAATGGATCGCAGATTTTACCAAAAACAAAAGCGACTTAGAAGATATTATAGTAATCTTATAATAAAAAAGGATGGAAATTACTCCATCCTTTTTTATATCTATTTGTTTAGTTTCGGACTGATAATGGCAATATCCTGAAACGCAATGGCTCCTTTCACTACTCCGGAAATCGTTTGCCGCAAAGCATCAACAATATGAATTTTTAATTCGTTTTTAGGAAAAATTAAGCTTACTTCTCGTGATGGTTTCGGATCGGCAAATTCAATAATATTCTTTTTATCCTTTTCACTTAAATTCAGCGTATGCAAGTAAGGCAGCAGCGTTACCCCTAACCCTTCGTTCGCCAAACCAATCAAAGTTTCAAAACTACCCGAAGTCAATTCAAAACTTTGCGATTGATCTAATTTCGATGCTTTACAAATATTCAAAATGCCATTCGTAAAACAATGTCCGTCCTGTAAAAGCAAAATATCGTTCACGTTTAAATCGTTCGGAGATAATTCGGTTGATCCGTTTCTAAATTCCGATGGAAAATAACCTACAAATGGTTCGTAATATAACACAATTTCATTTAAATCACTTTCATTTAAAGGTGTTGCTGCAATGGCGGCATCCAACTGTCCTTTTTGCAACCTGCTTATAATTTCGTCGGTAGTATGTTCTTCAACAATTAAATTTATCTTAGGATATTTTCTAATGAAATTCTTTAGGAACATTGGCAACAAAGTAGGCATAATCGTAGGAATTATTCCTATTTTAAAATCACCACCAATAAAACCTTTTTGCTGCTCAACAATATCTTTTATTCTGTCTGCTTCATTGACAATACTTTTTGCCTGATGAACAATTTTTTTACCAACTTCGGTTAACTGAATGGGTTTCTTATTTCTGTCGAAAATCTTTATTTCCAGCTCTTCTTCCAATTTCTGGATCTGCATACTTAAAGTTGGTTGCGTCACAAAACACTTTTCGGCAGCAAGTGTAAAATTCAAGTATTCCGCAACGGCAAGTACATAATTTAATTGTGTAATAGTCATTTTAAAAGGTTTTAACTATTGTTTAATCGATAGTATCAATAATATTTATACAAATATCGTGTTTTTATTCGTAAATTTGATAGTACACTTTAAAATAGAAACGAGTTATGAATATTTTAGGATTACCACAGAAACAAACTAAAGAAAACATTGAATTACTAAATGTTTTATTGTCGAACTTTCAGGTTTATTATCAAAATTTAAGAGGATTACATTGGAACATCCGTGGAAAGCGCTTTTTTGAATTGCATGTTAAATTTGAAGAATTGTACAACCAAGCACAGCTTAGAATAGATGAAATTGCAGAACGTGTTTTAACCTTAGGCGGAACACCTTTACACACCTTCGACGATTATTTGAAAAAGAACACGCTTACCATTGCAAAAAATGTAACGAATGACGAAGAAGCCGTTGAAGTTATTATAAAATCTTTAGCCTCTTTACTGACTATTGAACGTGAAATTTTAGAGAAAGCCGGCGAAATTAACGATGAAGGAACAAATGCTATGATGAGTGATTTAATTACCGAACAGGAAAAAGATATCTGGATGATGCAGGCATTTTTGGGATAATCTGTTAAATAAAAAGCTGAACAAATGTTCAGCTTTTTATTTATTTTAGAATAACAATTAATCTTAATTATTCAACATTACCGGCATAACAAGCATTGTTACTGTTTCACCTTCGTCTAAACCATCAATCGGAGTTAAAATTCCTGCGCGATTTGGTAACGACATTTCCAGTTGTATTTCGTCTGACTGTAAGTTGGTTAACATTTCACTTAAAAAACGTGAATTAAAACCAATTTGCATGTCATCGCCTTTATAATCACACGTTAAACGCTCGTCTGCTTTGTTTGAGTAGTCAATATCTTCTGCAGAAATGTTCAACTCTGTCCCGGCAATTTTTAAACGAATCTGGTGCGTGGTTTTATTAGCGTAAATAGCTACACGACGAACCGAACTTAAAAACTGTGTACGAGAAATAATTAGTTTGTTTGGATTTTCTTTTGGGATTACCGCTTCGTAATTTGGATATTTTCCGTCGATCAATCTACAGATTAAAGTATAGTTATCAAAACTGAACATTGCATTCGAATCGTTGTACTCAATAGAAACTGCTGCATCTGAAGTAGCTAGAATATTCTTTAAAATGTTTAAAGGTTTTTTAGGCATGATAAAGTTAGCTTCTGCCGAACTTGTAACATCGGTTCTTGAATATTTAACCAGCTTGTGTGCATCGGTAGCCACAAAGATTACGCCTGTTGGTGCAAACTGGAAATAAACACCCGACATTACCGGACGTAAATCATCATTACCCGCAGCAAAAATGGTTTTACTGATTGCGGTATGCAATATTTCGGCACCAATTTCTGCTTTCGACGGATCTTCTAACATTTCTGCCTTTGGAAACTCATCGCCTGCTAAATATGCTAAAACGTATTTTCCTAAATCTGAACTAATTTCAATAGTGCTGTTATCTTTTACTGTAAAAGTTAACGGTTGTTCAGGAAACGTTTTTAATGTTTCTAATAACAAACGTGCCGGAACTGCAATAGATCCTTCACTGGTTGATTCAATCTCTAAAGTAGCGGTCATAGTTGTTTCCAAATCTGATGCCGATACTTTTAATTGATTTTGATCAAGTTCAAACAAGAAATTATCAAGAATATGTAAGGTGTTGTTACTGTTGATAACGCTTCCTAAAACTTGTAATTGTTTCAATAGATACGAGCTCGATACAATAAATTTCATCCGTTTATTTTATTAATGCCTCTGTTGGCAGGTTTCTACAAATATATTTCTTTTAAAGCGAAAAATAAAACTTTATTTTTAACCTTATATTATGACACAAAATATCTAATGTTTTAACCACATAGATTTTTTTATGCTTTGTTATTTTTATTTTAAGGTTTCATAGATTTTGTCTTAACAAAATAAACACAATTCTCATTATCTATATGTATTTCAATACAATTGAAAACTATCTTAATCTGTTGAGTATTTAAAAATTAAAAGCCTATGTTAACTATGTGGTTTTATTCAGGTTTTAATATTTATTGTTGTTTTAAACAACTATTTTGTGTATTTCTTTTTGCGTACAAAAGTAAAAACAAATCCGAAAACAGCTAATACAGCCAATGGTAAAACCACAATTATAATTTGTATATAGTTATAATCGGCATAAACTTTTTCTTTGTCAAGCAAAGCTAATTTTACTTCTTTTGTTCTTAAATTAATCAGTCCGTTATCGTCTAAGAGATAATTTACAGCGTTGATTAAAAATTCCTTGTTCCCATACAAGGTATTGGTCCATTTATCGTAACCTAGTTCCATTGGCTGATACTGTTGATCCAGCTGATTTTTAACGATATCACCATCAGAAATTACAATCATTTTTGTCGGTTTTCCTTCCGTAAGATAATTATCTGTTTTAAAAGGAACAATCCTGTTTTTAAATACCGATGTAAAATTTCCTTCTAACAAAACAGCCAGCGGAAACGATTCCATTTTTACTGTTTTAGGATCTACTTTTTCCTGGATGGTGTTTGAAAGGCTAACAATACTTGGCGTTCCCACCTTAACAGAATAAGGCGATGACGACAATAATACCGTTTTTTTGATGTTGTTTTTCAACGTATCGATACTGTTTGCAAAATCGAATTTTACTACATCGATGTTATTTACGATAGGATGTGCTGAAGAACCAACAACATACGGCGCAAATTTCCAATTGAAGGTTTCGTAAACCGTTTCACTGCCTTGCTGCCCAACTGCCAGTTTTATTGGCGATCCCACTTCATCTTTAACCAAATCGGGATTTACACGAACGCCGTATTTAAACAGCATTTCGCCCAAACTTTGATCTTTTGGATATACCAGCATTTCGCCCGAAGGGTTGTACAAACTGTCCATATCTGCCTGTACCTGGTCTAACATCCAGATTGATTTACCGCCGTTCATAACAAACTGATCCAACACCTGAATTTGGTTTTCACTGAACGTTTTTGTTGGCTTTGTAATAATTGCTAAATCGTATGCCTGCAAATCTTTCAATGTTTTCTGTGGATTTACTGCAACGCTATCTAACGTAAAAGGTGCAATGAAATAACTGTCTTTTAAAGTACGTAGAAAATCGGCAATGTACACATCATCTGGTTCGCCAATTCCTTTTATGATCGCAATTTTTTTAGATTTTTCGGTATTAACCTTATGAATTGCTTCGGTAATCGCATATTCTAAATGCTGAACAGACGATGCAATTTTATCTTCGGTTGTAGCAGTCATGGCGTTTTTAAGCAACTGAATTTTTGCTCTTTTTTCGCCTTTTGTAGCAACTGCCCACGGAAAAACCATTTCCTGCGATTGTTTACCTTTATCGTTTACCGAAATGTTAATAGGTTTCATTCCGTTTACAAACAACTGTTCTGCCATTTTTGCACCTTCGTTTTCATTTGCCAGCGGATCAACAAACATAAAATTCACATTGGCATTGTAGGCATTAAATTCCTCAAGCAATTGTTTGGTTTCGGTTTGCAGCTTTCGTAATTCGGCAGGAAAATTTCCTTCTAAATAAACATCAATAAAAATGGGATCTTTTACCTTACCTAAAATATTTTTTGTTGATGGTGATAAAGTATATCTTTTGTCTGAAGTTAAATCGAACCTTTGAAACAAATAACCAGCAGCAACATTAACCACAACCAATGCAATTGCAATACCTAAAAACGACTTTATATTTTTTTGATTTTTCATTATTTACGTACACTTTTTAAGTTAAACACTGTTGCCATTAAAAAGAATACGGTTATAGATATAAAATAGATAAGATCTCGAGTATCTATAACTCCGCGGCTCATGCTTTTAAAATGATAATTTATACCAAATTTTTCAATGAATGTTCCTTCAGATTTTATTATTTCTGCCAATTGATCAAACCCTAAATAAAATATAAAGCAGATAATTACCGCTAAAATAAATGCTACAATTTGATTGTCTGATAACGACGAACAGAAAATCCCGATACTAGTGTAGGCTGCAATTAAAAATAACAAGCCCAAATAAGAACCTAAAGTGCTGCCTAAATCCATATTTCCTGCCGGCATTCCGTACGGATTTAAAATAATGATGTACAAAACCGTTGGTAAAATTGCCAAAACAACTAATAAAAACGCGCCTAAAAATTTCCCTGTAACAATTTGGTTTAAGCTTAAAGGCTTTGTCACAAGTAATTCAATAGTGCCCTGTTTACGTTCGTCTGAAATACTTTTCATGGTGATTGCAGGTATCAACAACAGCAAAACCAAAGGTGCTAACTGAAAAAACGGAGTTAAATCATTATATCCGCTTTGTAAAATATTGTACTGCCCATCTACAATCCAAAGGAAAATTCCGTTTAAAATTAAAAATACGGCAATAACTAAATAGCCTGTTAAAGAACCAAAAAAAGATTTGATTTCTCGTAGTAATATTGCTTTCATTTGTTATTTTGTTTCAAGTTTTTGAATTCTTTTTAGAATTCTTCTTTTTGCATGAGTGTGATAAACTTTTGTCCACATTGTTATTACGGCATCATACCCAAACTCTGCTTTTTCTTCATCAGTTAATTCTTCAATAAATGTGGAAATGGTTGAATTGTGATTTTCTAGCCACTCTTTTATATTTCTAAAGTATTCGCTTTTTGTACTAATTATTGTTCCACCACTACCTGTAACAAATAATACCTTTTTATCCTTAAAATCAAAAGCGGGTCGTTGTAATTTTTCATTAAAATACTTTTCTAAAAAAAACGATTCTTCCATTGTTAATAAAGGATTATCGTCTTTTCCACAATCATCAATATTCTGCACTAATGATTTTCCGCCCAAACTAAAAAAAATGAATAAAAATAAAATCGAATATTTATACATAATATTATTAGGCTTCTATTCTAATGTAACCAATTTATCAACACTCCACGCTTGGGGTTTATCATTAAAAAATGCTTTTGTGTACGCCCAAACATCTTTAAAAAGATCCGAATTACGATAGTTATCCAAATCGGCTTCTTCATTCCAGATAGAATAGGTAAAAAAGATAACCGGGTTGTTTTTATCTTGGTAAAGTTCTAAAAAATTGTTTCCGGGAAAATTTCTTATATCATTTTTAACACTATGAAAGTTCTCTAAAAACAACGGAATTTTATCTTCCTGAAAACTCATTTTAACTATTCTAACAAACATATTTTAAATTTATTTATTCGGTAAACTCTATAATAACAGTGTCGCGGTACGATACTCCAAAAAGAGTTTTCGCATTTCCTACATTTTCATAATCAGATTTGTAGATAGACATTTGTAAAAAATCTAAATCATTAAAAATAAACAACATTTCACCTTCATATTCACGCAAGTTTTTATTTTCGGTATTAAAATCGGCATAAAACTCATTTATTCTGCTAATGCGATATTTTACTGCATTAATCACAAATTTCCTACTTTTTCTAACACGCTCAAACAATTCTTTAGAAATGTTAGTAACTGCATTTCCGTAATGATCCATATAAATAACAGATCCTCTGATTGAATTTTCATCATCGGCAACTTTAGGACGTAATTCCACCAAAAGCTCACAATCGTTATAATTAATTTTTGTGCCTAAATTACTGCAAGGTACATTATTAAAAAGCTGTTTTGCAATGTAAGTGTACAACGAAATGGTATCGTTACATGAATTCGGAATATTTAAATCTACAATCTCCGTGTCGTCATCGGCAGTTGCCAGCAACGTAATGGCGCCGTTATTAGCCGTTAAAAAAAAATGATCGTTAAATTTTGTAAGTAAAAACGATGTTTGATCAAACATTTCAGCCTCAACCAAAACCATGTGCAAACTACCTTTCGGAAAATTACCATACGCACCAAACAACACATAACTTGCATTGGCAATATTATACAAATCAATGCAATGCGAAACATCAACTATCTGCACTTGCGGTATTTCGGTTAATATCCTACCTTTTACCGAAGCAACGAAATGATCTTTAATACCGTAATCTGTAGTTAACGTAATAATTGACATTAATTTATTTTAGTTAGTGTTCTTTTTTATTATTTTTTTGATTAGATTTGAGATATACAAAACTAATTTTTTTTAATTAAATCTAATAGCTTTTGAACGAAAGAATAATAGAATTAGAACATATTACTCCAAAAGATTTTTGGGGTCCACAAGATATACACTTAGAGGTTATTAAAAAGCTATATCCTAAATTAAAAATAGTAGCACGTGGCACTACAATTAAAATTTATGGCGAAGCCGAAATTTTAGACCAGTTTCAAACGCGTTTCGATCGTATTTTAAAGTATTACGAGAAATACAACCAGCTTAACGAAAATATTATTGAACGACTTATTTTAGACGATGCTCCACAAAGAATGGACAAGTCTGATGAAATTTTAGTGCATGGTTTAGGCGGTAAATTAATAAAAGCTACGACACCCAACCAGCAAAAATTAGTTGATTTGGTTTATAAAAACGATATGGTTTTTGCCATTGGTCCGGCAGGAACAGGAAAAACCTACACCGGTGTTGCATTAGCTGTTAAAGCTTTGAAAGAAAAGCAGGTTAAACGTATTATTTTAACACGCCCTGCAGTTGAAGCCGGAGAAAATTTAGGTTTTTTACCGGGCGATATGAAAGAAAAGTTAGATCCGTACATGCAACCCTTATATGATGCTTTGCGCGACATGTTACCGCCAACTACGCTGGAAGATTATTTGTTGAAAGGAATTATACAGATTGCACCCCTGGCATTTATGCGCGGACGTACATTAGACAATGCTTTTGTAATTTTAGATGAAGCGCAAAACACCACCCATTCGCAAATGAAAATGTTTTTAACACGTATGGGTAAAAATGCAAAATTTATTATTACGGGCGATCCGGGTCAGGTTGATTTACCTCGAAAAGTAACATCTGGATTGCGTGAAGCACTACGCATTTTAGAAGGTGTTGAAGGAATTGGCTTTGTTTTCTTAGACGATAAAGATATTGTGCGCCACCGTTTGGTTAAAAAGATTGTGGAAGCTTACAAAAAAGTTGAAACAGCCAACGAATTTGCATCACATCAAAACTATTACTCTCATAATCAAGAAATAGAAAATCCGACAAGTTAGTCGGATTTTTATGAAATTTAACTATAAAGATTTACAGAATATTCAACTTGTGGTTTGTAGAAATAGTTTCGTAAACTTTACTTATATACTGTTTAAAAGTTATCTTATCATTCATTACTATTATTAACATAAAAACTATTTAAACTTTGATGGTAAATAATATTGTTTGAATGATATAGATATTAAAACTCCTAAAAAAACAATGAGTTCGGTATAACACCGGACTCATTATCTTTAAAGTGTACATTGATACACTTTATAATACGTTTAGTATTCTTTTTAGTTAACCGTTGTTGGGTTTAACGGTATTGCCAAATCTTGCTTAATAAACTCGCCACCAATCATTGGAATAAATAAGCGGTTGTATTTATCGCCTTCTGTTTTAGAATGTAATACACCACGTGTTGTATTCATTGTAAACATTGCTA
>JBEBXJ010000074.1:0-10756 GCA_040391685.1 Paenimyroides baculatum | reverse complement strand
TCCTTTTTGCAAACACCTTTTTTAAAAAATCGTTATTTTTTTTACTTGCCTGTTAAGGCTTTAAATATATCGTTTCCGTTTGCAAACAGCAGCAAGGCAATAAGTATAACAAAACCAACTGTTTGTGCATATTCTAAAAACTTATCGCTTGGTTTACGCCCCGAAATCATTTCGTACAATAAAAATAAAACATGACCGCCATCTAATGCAGGAATAGGCAATAAATTCATTACACCAAGCATTATTGATAACAAAGCGGTAATTTGCCAAAAAGCTTCCCAGCTCCAAAAATCAGGAAAAATATTAAAAATTGCCATAAAACCACCTACTTCTTTATACGCGCCTGTATCTGGGTTACCAATTAACTTTAATTGTTGTCCGTATTCTTTTAATTTATCTACTCCCATTTTAAGTCCTACAGGTATCGATTCTAAAAAGCTGTATCTGTCGGTACTTAACTTGTATAAACCTAATTTCTCAGCATCAGTATGTGCAATTAATGCCGGACTAACACCAATTTTACCCTCGGTATTTACTTTTAAGATAACTTCCATTTCTTTACCATCTCTGGTAATTTTAGTAGGTATTTCTGTATTTGCCAAAGGTTTTAAAACATCATCCATTTGGTCGAAATAACTTATCTGCTTTCCGTTAACAGCGGTTATAAAGTCTTTAGGTTTTAATATCTCTTTATTGGGTGAGTCATCTGCGAAACCTGCTACTACAAACGGCATTCGTGGCATCAGTAATTTTGTTTTCTTTCTTTTTGATGCACTATTTATAAAATCAACTGGTAAATTAATCGTTTTTTCTGTTCCGTTACGATCTACAATAATTTGTTTACCCATTATAATCTTCATGGCAGCTTCATCAAATCTCTCTAAATGTGCCCCATCAATTGAAATAATTTTATCTCCCGACTGCATTCCTGCATTTTCCAAGGCATCAGAAGTTACCCAAACACCATCTTTTAAACTGTCGTTAGCAATGTATCTGTCTCCGTAAAACCACGTCATGCCAATATATATAACAAAAGCTAATATAAAGTTTACAGTTACACCACCCAACATGATAATTAAACGCTGCCAAGCCGGTTTTGAACGGAATTCCCATGGCTGTGGTTCTTGTTTCAATTGATCGGCATCCATGCTTTCATCAATCATACCGGCAATTTTCACATAACCTCCTAAGGGCAACCAACCGATTCCGTAAACGGTTTCGCCAATTTTTTTCTTAAACAAAGAGAATTTTATATCGAAGAAAAGATAGAACTTTTCTACACGTGTTTTAAATAATTTTGCAGGGATAAAGTGCCCCAATTCATGCAATACAATTAATAAGGATAAACTTAATAAAAACTGCGATAACTTAACTAATATGTCCATTTATTACAATACTTTCATTTTTGCTGCACAAATGTAAGATTTTAAGCTTACTATTAGGCATTGTTTGTTTTCAATTTAATTTTTTATAATTTTTTTATGATAGATTTTTTCTGGTGTTTGAATTTCCAGAATATAGACACCGCCTGCTAATTGCTCTGAAACATAAGGATTGCTGATGTTTTTTGAAATTAATTTTCCCTTTAAATCAAAGATGTTCATTGTTAACACCTTCATACTTTCAGGAATTTGCACTTGAAAAGATGTTTGTGATGGATTTGGAAAAACGTTTAATTCTTCTACCACCGGCACTTGGGCTTCTTTTACAGTTACCTGATTATCTTTACAAACAATATCTTGTAACGGATTCACTTCAATGGCAACTACTTTACCCACATTGGTTTCTACAACAAACTGCTGATTGTTCTGCGTGTGCTGTAAAACCACATTTTCAGTTTCGCCGTTACCGCCCGTTAATCTCAACGTAACCGGCATTTCAAAAAATGGAACACTAGCGTGTGAAGTTGTTTGCGACAGCGTGATTTTTGTTTGTGTTGCAGATATTATTTCGGCATTTACCTGATAAGACGGATACCCTTCGCCATAGATCCAATCGTTAAAAAATTCGGTCAGATCTTTACCCGAAGCTGCTTCTAAATGTTGTTTTACCTGCGTTGTAACAGCATAATTATAGGCAATTGAAGGATCATTCAAAAAATTGCGCATGCCCTGATAAAAATCTTGATCTCCTAAAACATAGCGCAACATGTGCACCACCATTGATCCTTTATTGTAAGTTAATCTGCTGCTAAAAATTCGGTCAGAATCTAGTGCCTGTGTGTCGGTTAAATACACGTTCCCCGCCGGTGCAGACGTAATACTGTTTATTTTATTGGCTTTCCAGTTGGTAAAATCATTCTGCCCGTCTAAATGTTCAACTACCAAACCTGCCATGTATTCTGCAAAACCTTCGTTAATCCAGATATCTTTCCAGCTACCGCAAGTAACTTTATCGCCAAACCAATGATGTGCCAACTCATGAGCAATCAATCCGCGCGAAAATCCGCCCATAAAAGAAACGGTGGTGTGTTCCATGCCTCCGCCCCATCCAAATTGGGCATGTCCGTATTTTTCGGTGTGATATGGGTACGTTCCAAAAAGTTCTTCAAAAACATCCATAATAGGCAGCGTAACATCTAACTGATTTACAACCGTTTGATACGTTTCCGGATACAGATAGTTAATAATTGGAAAAGTATTTGGTGCAGTACCAGCTGTTTGTGTATAAATTTCATACTCTGTAACAGCAATAGCTACCAAATATGCAGGAATAGGGAAACCATGTTTAAAATGGGTCGTTTTTGTACTGTTTGAATGTAAAACTTGTGATTGTTCCACACCATTGGATACCGCTACCATTGCAGTTGGTGCGGTAATATAAATATCAATAGAATCTATTTTATCATTTAAAGACTGTTTGCAGGGCCACCAATCACGCGCTCCGAAAGGTTCAGATAGTGTCCAGACAATTGGCGTGTTGTTATGATAACTTTGCGTAAAAGCTTCATTTGCTGTAGGTGGTACACCTTCATAGATAATTTTAACTTCGCCTTGCGTACCCATGAGTACTTGTTGCGGTAACTGAATAATTAATTCGTTATTTGCCTGAGTAAATATCGCCGTTTGTAAACCTTGGGTTACCGTACTCACGGTTAGCTCATGACTTAAATCAAAAACAATGGTTTGTAAGTTTTGGTTAGATACAAATTGGGTTGTAACCGTACCGCTTATATAATATTGGGTCGGATCTATATTAAACTCTAATTTCTGATGTGTAACATCGTAGTTAAACGTATTGGGATTTTCTTTAAAAACCATACGTTTTTGTGCAGCCTGCTTTTCGTACAAACGATATTCATCTTGCGAATTAGCCGAAATCTGCGCTACCGAATACAAACTAAACAAAGTGCTAAAAACAACAAAAAAGATGTTTTTCATAAAGATACTAATTTTAGTAAAAATACTATAATTATTTAAAGTTCAACCACATTGAAACCAAAGAATTATTAACGCAATAGTTACCTATTCACAAAGAATTTGTGTAAATTTGCCGTTTAACAATTATTTATTTATGTTACAGATAGCTTACATTAGAGAAAATCAGGAACAAGTGGTAAAAGCCCTTGCAAAAAGAAATCTTGATGCTGCTGAAATGATTCAAAAAGTAATTGACTTAGACGAACAACGCAGAGCAACACAGGTTGAATTAGACAACATCTTGGCTGAATCGAACAAGCTATCCAAAGAAATTGGTGATTTAATGCGTAATGGCGAAAAATCTAAAGCCGAAATCTTAAAAGAAAAAACAGCTAAGCTTAAAGATAAAACTGCCGATTTAAAAGAAGTTTTAAATAACGTTACCGAAGAGCTTACACAAGAATTATACAAATTACCGAATACGCCTGCTGATATTGTTCCGGAAGGAAAAGGCGCAGATGACAACTTAAACGTTTTCCAGTCGGGTGACATTCCTATATTGCATGAAGGTGCGGTGCCACATTGGGATCTGATTAAAAAATACGACATTGTTGATTTTGAATTAGGGACAAAAATTACAGCTCCGGGTTTTCCTGTGTACAAAGGCAAAGGTGCAAAATTACAACGTGCCTTGATCAGTTATTTTTTAGATAAGAATACCGATGCCGGCTATAAAGAATATCAGGTTCCGCATTTAATTAACGAAGCGTCGGGCTACGGCACGGGTCAGTTACCTGATAAAGAAGGGCAAATGTATCATGACGCGAAAGACGATCTGTACCTGATCCCAACAGCCGAAGTTCCGGTAACGAATATTTTCCGCGACGTTATTTTGCAGGAAAATGAATTACCTGTTCTGGCAACAGCTTACACACCGTGTTTTCGCAGAGAAGCAGGTTCATGGGGCGCTCATGTACGCGGTTTAAACCGTTTGCACCAGTTTGACAAAGTAGAAATTGTACGTATAGAACATCCCGAAAAATCGTACGAAGCTTTAGAAGGAATGGTTGAACACGTTAAAAACATATTAAACGAATTAAAGTTACCTTACCGTATTTTGCGATTATGCGGTGGCGATATGGGTTTCACATCGGCATTAACCTATGATTTCGAAGTATTTTCGACCGCACAGGATCGTTGGTTGGAAATTTCATCGGTATCAAATTTCGAAACCTTTCAGGCAAATCGTTTAAAATTACGCTTTAAAGGTAAAGACGGAAAAACACAGCTGGCACATACCCTAAACGGTTCATCGTTAGCATTACCCCGAGTGTTGGCAGGTATTTTAGAAAACTATCAAACACCAGAAGGCATTGTAATACCAGACGTATTAAAACCTTACTGCGGATTCGATATCATTAATTAAAAACCAAAAAACACCAATTATACAGTTGGTGTTTTTTTCTAAAAATAGAAACGTATGATCATTTACAACGTTACCATAAATATAGACGAATCTGTACACGAACAATGGTTAAACTGGATGCAGACCAAACACATACAAGACATGCTGAACACCGGTTGCTTTAAATCGGCACGTTTGGTAAAGGTTTTGGTTGATGAAGACATGGGTGGTGTAACTTACTCTGCTCAGTATTTTGCTGAAACAAAAGAGGCTTTAGAAGATTACAAACAAAATCATGCGCCTTTATTACGCAACGAAGGTATGAGTCTTTTTGCCGATAAAATGCTGGCTTTCCGTACCGATCTTGAAATTATTAGCGAACATGAGTAGCAACGATAATGTAAGAGCAAAAAAACATTTGGGTCAGCATTTTCTGAATGATGAAAGCGTTGCCAAAAACATTGCCGATACACTAACCCTAAAGGGTTACAGCAAAATTTTAGAAATTGGTCCGGGAATGGGTGTTTTAACAAAATACCTTTTAGAAAAGCCGGTGGAAACCTTTGTGGTTGAAATTGACACCGAATCGGTTGCCTATCTTGAAAAACATTACCCAAAGTTACACAACCACATTATTGGGGAGGATTTTTTAAAATACAATTTAAAGAAGATTTTTAACGAAGAACCGTTTGCCATAATAGGAAACTTCCCGTACAACATTTCAACGCAGATTGTTTTCAGGGTTTTGGAAATGCGCAATCAGATACCGGAATTCTCCGGGATGTTTCAAAAAGAAGTTGCTGCACGAATTTGTGAAAAAAAAGGCAGTAAAACCTACGGGATTCTTTCAGTTTTGGCGCAGGCTTTTTATGATACTGAGTACTTGTTTACCGTATCTGAAAATGTGTTTACACCCCCTCCAAAAGTAAAATCGGGTGTACTGCGTATGATCCGCAAAGAAAACTATACCTTGCCTTGCAGCGAAAAACTGTTTTTTACGGTAGTAAAATCGGCATTTAACCAGCGTAGAAAAACAATGCGCAACAGTTTAAAAAGTTTTATATCAGAAGAAATTAAAGACGATGAAGTTTTCAACCTTCGTCCAGAACAATTAAGTGTAGAAGAATTTATTTCACTAACTCAAAAAATAGAAGCTTATGGAATTTAAAATCAGTAAAGAATTTATCCAAGAGATTGAAGGCTTAATTGCCGAAAAAAACGAACGCGAAATACTTCGCCGTCTCGAGGACATTCACTTTGCTGATATTGCAGAATTAATAAACGAATTAAATGGGGAAGATGCAGGTTATCTGTTCCGTATAATCGAATCGGAAATTAGTTCTGAAATTCTATTGGAATTAGATGAGGAAGTTCGTGAAAAAATCTTAAACAACCTTTCTGCCAAAGAAATTGCCGAAGAGTTAGATGAAATGGATACCGATGATGCGGTGGACATTATCGCCGAACTGTCGGAAGAAATGAAAGACGAGGTAATCTCGGAATTAGAAGATTTTGAACACGCCAAAGACATTGTTGAATTGTTGCGTTACGACGAGGATACTGCCGGCGGTTTAATGGCGAAAGAATACATCCAGGTAAACGAAAACTGGAATGTATTAACCTGTATTCAGGAAATTCGCAAACAGGCAGAAAACGTATCGCGTGTGCATTCTATTTACGTTGTTGATGACGAAGATCGACTGAAAGGACGCTTGTCTTTAAAAGATTTAATTACTTCATCAACCACAACCCAAATTAAAGATATTTACATTCCTAAAGTTGATTCTGTAAAAGTTGATACCGAAGATACCGAAGTTGCCCGAATTATGCAGAAGTACGATTTAGAGGCAATTCCCGTTGTTGACGAAACCGGACGTTTGGTTGGACGCATTACCATTGACGATATTGTGGACGTTATTAAGGAAGAAGCCGATCGCGATTACCAAATGGCAGCGGGTATCTCACAAGACGTTGAAGCCGATGACAGCATTTGGGAACTTACAAAGGCTCGTTTACCTTGGTTGCTTTTAGCTTTAATAGGAAGCTTTATTGCCGTAAACATCTCCGAAGGTTTCAGTGATGCAATGGAAAAATACCAAACGTTATTTTTCTTCACACCATTGGTAGCCGCTATGGCTGGTAATGTAGGTGTACAATCATCGGCAATTGTGGTACAAGGTTTGGCAAACAATAGTCTCTCTGGTTCGTTATTGAAACGTTTGGGAAAAGAAATGCTTTTAGCACTTTTAAACAGTACCATTTTGGCTATTTTACTGCTTTTGGCAACGCATTTTATTATGGGAACATCTTACGAAATATCGTCAACTATTGTTTTGGCATTAGTTACCGTAATGATACTTGCCAGTTTAATTGGCACATTTATTCCCATAATGCTTGATAAAAACGGCATTGATCCCGCAATTGCCACCGGACCGTTTATTACCACCAGCAACGATATTTTTGGTATTTTAATTTACTTTACAATCGCCAAAATGATTTTAGGATTTTAGAACCTATTTAAAATTATCAACGATAGTAACAACCACTATCTTTTCAAATTTTGTCTTTTTCTCTCAGAAAATAACATATAAAGTTTTTAATCATACAAATTTAAACAGGCTCTAAAATTTTACATGGAGATTTGCTATTCTGCCAAATTGATAACTTTAGCATTTTTCCAGAACTCTATAGTGTATTTATTACCGTTGTTGTACAAATTACCAGAATTATAAATTATATTCTGCGAAGGTCTTTTAGTAGTTTTATCGGCGCTTAAAACATAGAAATACGCTTGATTATTAATACGCGCATTGTCTATCTTTGCTAATTTAGAATTTGCAATTGCATCAATTGTTCTTTTAGCATAACTAGGATAATAAAACTCTTCGCTAACCATATATTTCGATTCGAAACGAATATCTATCATATCTGCTTTTAATATCACATAATTAAGAGGTGTATTATATTTTCTTCTATCAGGATCAAAAGCAAAATTGGTTTCGAAAATCAGTTTTTTTTCATCGTCAAAAACAACCGATCCTTTGAACAAATGCTTAGCTTTACTTTTCTCTTTAGGATTTACATAAAAAGTATGAATTGTTTTTTCTCCTACCTTTTTAGCAGTTATGTAAAATTCATAATGCTTTTTATCTTTTATAATTTTCTTCAACAAATTAAATAACATTGTACTTTCAACAACATCTTGTGGTTTTGAGCTTACAGATCTATTAGTAGGGTTTACATTGTACAAATCTTTAATTCGAGATTGCTTAACCACCATTTCTACATTTTCAAGATTGTTATTTACATAGAAATCAACAATACCTTCGGCAAAACTGGCTTGCTTTTTATTTTCAAAATAATTTTCACGATAGTACGACTCCAATTTTGTATTATTTACAAACGATTTAATTGAATTTGAAATGATTGCATTCAGATAAATTTCCGGATGCTCATAAATAACCATTTCTTCCAACGTTTCAGAGTTTGGTGTTAATTCCCAAACAAAAGATTGTGTTTTAGTAAACGTATTCTCACTGTAAACATATTCGTAATCGCTAATAAACAGTTTTTTATTAAGCATGTTTTCAGGCAAAACCACTTCGCCTTTTTCATTACTTGTAACAAAAAAAGTTTTATCGGCACTTACAATGGTAATTTGTCCGATAGGTTCATTGGTTTCAGTGTTTATTACAATTCCCTTGAAAGTTTGTGCAAAAGAATAAAGGTGACAAAAGAATATCAACAGTAAAAAGATGTGTTTTTTCATGCTAAAAGATTCAATAAATATTTTTTTGCAAAAGTAGGTTATTTTTTTATCTTGATATATGAATAAATATTCTTTATTTTGATGTGCTTATCAATGTAAACAAAAGCAAATTACAAGCAAATGAAAATATTACACCTTGATAAAAACCATCCGCTGTTAATTGAACATTTAACAGCGAATGGTTTTAAAAACGATGAAAATTACTACGCACCAAAAGATGCTATTGAACAGATAATCCATCAATATGACGGTATTGTTTTGCGCAGTCGTTTTAAAATTGACAAAACCTTTTTAGATGCAGCTACAAATCTGAAATTCATAGGCAGGGTTGGTGCCGGATTGGAAAATATCGATTGCGATTACGCGGAACAAAAAGGCATTAAACTCATCGCTGCTCCCGAAGGCAATAAAACTGCCGTTGCCGAACATGCGTTAGGGATGCTTTTAAACCTTATGAACAAATTATCGTATGTTGATAAAGAAGTAGGCAGCGGTATTTGGAAACGCGAAGAAAACCGAGGTGTTGAAATTGAAGGCAAAACAGTCGGAATTATTGGTTACGGTAATATGGGAAAAGCGTTTGCCCAACGTTTGAAAGGCTTTAACTGTAAGGTAATTTGTTACGATATTAAACCCAACATGGGCGATGCAAATGCACAGCAGGTTTCGTTAGATTATTTACAACTGCATAGTGATATTTTGAGCTTGCACACGCCTGAAACTCCCAAAACGCATCATTACATAAATAAAGATTTTATTAATAGTTTTGCGAAATCGTTTTGGTTGATAAATACTGCAAGAGGTAAATCGGTTTGTACAGATGATCTGGTGGAGGCTTTAAAATCGGGCAAAATCAAAGGTGCCGGTTTGGATGTATTGGAATACGAAAAATCATCGTTTGAAAATATGTTTACAGACAATGAACTGCCCGAAGCCTTTAAATATCTTATTAAAGCTGAAAACGTACTATTATCGCCACATATTGCCGGTTGGACAATGGAAAGTAAAGAAAAACTGGCACAAGTCATTGTAAATAAAATTATTACTATATTTAAACCAAATAATAACCTAATTGTTATGGAAAATCAAAATTCAGAAGAAAGAAAAGAAGAACAATGGCATACGGGAAGGTCTAATGCATCAAATTTTAATCAGCATCAGTACAGCAATCAGCAAAATAATTATCAGAATAGCAATTATCAAACACAACCAACATACTTACAAGATGCCAATAGCAAAAAAATGTTAGCGGGTATTTTAGCAATCTTTTTAGGATTTCTAGGAGTCCATAAATTTGTTCTTGGATATGCCACCGAAGGTTTAATTCTATTACTTATAAACCTATTAGCAATTCCAATTTTATCTTTTTTAACTTGTGGTATTGGTTTCTCGTTGTATTCGTTTTCTTTTGTTATTTGTGTAGTAGAGGCTGTTATATATCTATCAAAATCAGACCAAGAATTTTATCAAACATATATCGTAAATAAAAGACCTTGGTTTTAATAACTGAAAAAGCGAGCAAATGCTCACTTTTTTTAATCGTTACTGCTTCTGGCTCCTGTAAGGATCATTACGTAGTACAGTAAAGTTCCTATCGATGCCAATGCGGCTACCAGATATGTTCGCGCAGCCCATTTCAATGAATCTTTTGCTCCGCTAAATTCTTCTCTCGTTACCATGTTTTTAGTCTCCAGCCACTTCAACGCTCGGTTACTTGCATCGTATTCTACCGGAAGGGTAATAATAGAAAACAAGGTTGTTAAAGCGAACAATACAACACCGATCAATAAAACGGTTGTGTTGTTGTACAGCTGTATTAAAACAATACCACCAATTAATACCCACTGTACAAGGTTTGATGCAATATTAACTACAGGTACCAATTTAGAACGCATTGTTAACCAGCTATAAGCTGTTGCGTGCTGTACGGCATGCCCAACCTCGTGTGCAGCTACTGCGGCTGCGGCTGCATTTCGCTGATTATATACCGCTTCACTTAAGTTAACGGTTTTATCCATTGGATTGTAATGATCGGTTAACCTACCTGGTGTAGAAATTACTTTAACATCATAAATACCGTGGTCGTGCAGCATTTTTGTTGCAATCTCTGCACCGCTCATTCCGTTTCTTAAATGAACCTTTGAATATTTTTCGAATTTATTTTTTAACTGCCAACCAACTAACCAGCTGGCAAGCATAATGATTCCCATTAATAATAATCCC
>JBEBXJ010000073.1:0-11080 GCA_040391685.1 Paenimyroides baculatum | reverse complement strand
ACTTGGTAACACAAGTTAGAAGAGATGTTTTACGTATGGTACATGCCGTAAATTCTGGTCATCCGGGTGGATCATTGGGGTGTGCCGAATATTTCGTAGCACTGTATCAAGTTCTTATGGATAGAAAAGATACCTTTGATATGGACGGTAAAAACGAAGATCTTTTCTTTTTATCAAACGGACATATTTCTCCGGTTTTCTACAGCGTTTTAGCTCGTAGCGGATATTTTCCCGTAAGCGAACTGGCTACTTTCAGAAAAATCGATTCTCGTTTGCAAGGTCACCCAACAACACACAGTCATTTACCGGGAATCCGTATGGCATCAGGTTCATTGGGGCAGGGTTTGTCAGTTGCTCTTGGTGCAGCACAAGCTAAAAAGCTAAATAACGATTCAAACTTGGTTTACGTACTTTTAGGCGATGGCGAATTGCAGGAAGGTCAAAACTGGGAAGCTTTAATGTATGCGGCTGCTAATAAAGTTGACAATATTATTGCTACTGTTGATTTAAACGGAAAACAGATTGACGGACCAACCGATGTTGTTTTAAACATGGGAAGTTTACAGGCTAAATTTGAAGCTTTTGGCTGGGATGTTTTAAACATTGAAAAAGGTAACGATTTAGAAGCTGTAATTAACGGTTTACAAGAAGCAAAACAAAAAACAGGTAATAACAAACCGGTAATGGTATTATTACATACCGAAATGGGCAACGGTGTAGATTTTATGATGAATACGCATGCTTGGCATGGGAAAGCGCCAAACAATGAACAGTTAGAGGCTGCTTTAAACCAAAACCTTTTAACTTTAGAAGATTATTAATAGAAAAAAATAGTATGAAAAAAATAGTTTGTTTAGCACTAAGTTTAACTGCATTCGCGGGTTTGGCGCAAGATAAATTGGTAGAATTTACTCAAAAACTGAATTATAAAATTGAAACTTCAGATTTATCTGACAATGTATTTTCTGAAAGCAACTATTCCAATATTAATTACGATCATTATTTAGATAAAAACAACAAAGAAAGCTTGTTATCTTTCTATTATAATGATACAGCAGCAAGTTATGCTGGTAGCGAATCGAATTTTTTCGTTGGTAAGAATTGGATGATTCCCTTGGCTGTTAGCGGAATTTCAAAAAGCGTAAGTTATTCTCCGTATTCGGCATTCAAAATTCTTAATGAAGATCAAGTAGTTTCAAAATTAGACCGTAAAGGAACAATAGGTGGAACAAACTGTCAGTATTACGCTATTTTAAGGGATATCAATAACAAAGAAAGTTACGACTACTGTTTTTGTATCGATGAAAGTAATAAGATCAACAATGCAGAAACTCTTTTTCCGGATTCAAAATTAAAAGGGTTGATTTTATCGGTAGAATATAACAACGAAAATTCTTACAAACTGGTTTACAAATCAAGTCAAACCACCAGCTTAAAGTTAGATTTAGACAGCAGTAAGGTTTTTGCCGATATCGAAGAATATCAGGAAAACGCAGCAATAGCATACGAAGCTGAAGCAGTTATTGAACCTTATACCGATTACAGCAATATTTACAGCGATCCCTTATATACTTACGGATACGATAACACCGCGTTAGCAGATTATAATTTGTATAATTACATTTCACCAATTTATTCGGTAACCACAAATGTACTTTACAATACCAAAGAATACGGTGGTGGCGAAGGTACTTTAAGTCGTAATCAGGTGGCTGCTTTTTACAAAAAAGAATCAAAATCGTTGGTAAAAAATTTAAAATCTGCAAAATTGATCACTGCAGATCAAAAGAAAGAATTAGAGAAGTTCTTTAAGGCAGAAAACGATAAAATTAAAACGTTTGTACCAAACCAACCGATTGATTATGCTGTAGCGGATGTAGCTGAAGCATGGGCTGATACTGCCACTTACGCAGAGCCGTACGATTATTACACAAAATACCAGTCTGACTATAAAAACATAAATATCGGTGAAATTTCATTGGCTTATGATATTGATGTAGAAGACAACGAACAAGTTAAACAATATGCACCAGATTACTGTGATAATTTAAACAGTAAAATTCCAAATTTCCAAAGTGCCGATTTAAAAAAGCATGTACATAATTTAACCGGACAAATCTGCGATTTATACCTTTACAACAATGGCGGAAATGTAGATTATTTTGGAACGATAAACAGCATGCGCAAAAGCTATTTGGAAATTGAAAAACTGAGAAGTTCATTATCGCAAAAAGATCAAAAATTACTTTTAGAATTCATAAAGATTTTAGATTAAATGAAAAAATATACAAACTTAGGCAGTAAAGATACACGCTCTGGTTTCGGAGCAGGATTAACAGAATTAGGACAAAAAAACGAAAACGTAGTTGCTTTATGTGCCGATTTGATTGGCTCGTTAAAGATGGACGATTTCAAAAAGAATCATCCAGACCGTTTTTTTCAGGTAGGAATTGCCGAAGCTAACATGATTGGTTTGGCTGCCGGTATGACTATTGGCGGTAAAATTCCGTTTACAGGAACGTTTGCCAACTTTTCAACAGGTCGTGTGTACGATCAAATTCGTCAGTCGGTTGCCTATTCAGAAAAAAATGTGAAAATTTGTGCATCACACGCGGGGTTGACTTTAGGTGAAGACGGTGCAACACATCAAATTTTAGAAGACATTGGCTTAATGAAAATGTTACCGGGAATGACAGTGATCAATACCTGCGATTACAACCAGACCAAAGCAGCTACTTTGGCAATTGCAGATCATAACGGTCCGGTTTACTTGCGTTTTGGTCGCCCTGTGGTGCCTAATTTTATTCCTGAAGACATGCCGTTTGAAATTGGTAAAGCCGTAGTACTTTCAGAAGGAACCGATGTTACCATTGTAGCAACAGGACATTTGGTTTGGGAAGCATTACAAGCTGCCGAAGAACTGGAAAAAGAAGGTATTTCTGCTGAGGTAATCAACGTACACACTATTAAACCGTTAGACAAAGAAACCATCTTAAAATCGGTTGCTAAAACGGGCTGTATCGTAACTGCTGAAGAACACAACTATTTAGGTGGTTTAGGTGAAAGTATTTCAGGTGTATTGGCATTAAACAAACCAACACCGCAAGAGTTTGTAGCAGTTAACGATGTTTTCGGAGAATCGGGAACACCAGAAGCATTAATGGAAAAATATGGTTTAAACGCTAAATCAATTATTCAAAAAGCTAAAAAAGTACAGTCAAGAAAATAATCCTTACAGATATTTTAACTTTGATGGAAGTCGAGAACAAATACTAAAACAACCTTGCCAAAGTTTTAAACTTTGGCAAGGTTTCAAAAACCAAAAGCAACCGTAAAATTTGGTTGCTTTTTTATTTACCAAAATATTTATAAAATCAGTTTTTTAAAACAATTAATATTCACATAAACCGTTATAATACTTGTAGATAATTTAATATATTTGGTACTTAAAAAAATAGTTGAAATGCGAAAAGCGAATCATTTTCTATATTTATCGTTTCTGTTGGGCGGTTTGTCTGTGCAGGCACAACAATCTTACCATTATACTCACGAAAACAAAGATTTTTACGATGCCGTAAATCTTTACAACGAACAACAATACGCGGTAGCGCAGATTTTGTTCGATAAAACCAAAATCAAAAATAATAACGACGAAATACAGGCAGAAAGTGCTTATTATAGTGCCAATTGTGCCATTCGTTTGGGTCAGCCCGGAGCAGAACAAAAAATAAGTCAGTTTATTTACGATTATCCAACAAGCAGCAAACAGGCACAAGCGTATATCGATGTAAGTAATTTTTACTTTTCTCAAGGCGATTACAATCAGTCATTGCGGTATGCCGAGAAAATAAATGAAGATATTTTAAGTCCTGCCGATAAAGACCGAATCAATTTTCAGAAAGGATATGCTTATTTTAATAAAAAAGAAAACAACAAAGCTAAAAACTATCTTGAAAAAGTCGATCTTGATGGAACCTATGGTAATCAGGCAAAATATTATTTAGGATACATTTCGTATGCCAATAATAATTACGATCAGGCAAATGAATATTTCTCCGAAGTAGAATCGGTAGAAAAATACCAGGAGCGTATGGGCTATTACAAAGCCGATATGCAGTTTAAAAACGGTAATTTCGAAAAAGCGGTTGAAGAAGGTTTGGCACAAATGCCAAAATCTACCGAAGCAGAAAAATCAGAACTGTCTAAAATCATCGGTGAAAGTTATTTCAACCTGAAACAGTACGATAAAGCTTTACCATATCTGTTGGATTACAAAGGTAAAAACGGTAAATTAAGTAATGTTGATTTTTATCAGTTAGGTTACACTTATTATCAGCAAAAAGATTACAACAAAGCAGTTTCAGAGTTTAATAAAATTATCGATGGAAAAGATGCCGTTGCTCAAAATGCTTATTATCATTTAGGTGAAAGTTACCTGAAATTAGATCAGAAAACACAGGCGTTGAACGCTTTTAAAAACGCATCGGAAATGACTTTTTCTGAAAAAATTCAGGAAGATGCTTTTGCAAATTATGCAAAATTGAGTTACGATATAGGTAATCCGTATAAAAGTGTTCCGGCAGTTATAACCGATTTCTTGGTAAAATACCCCGAAACACCTTACAAACAGGAATTGAATGATTTATTGGTAGATTCGTATATATCAACCAAAAATTATCAGGCAGCTTTAGAAGTTTTAGAATCAAATAGAACTCCGTTAAACAAAGCAGCTTATCAAAAAGTGACTTTTTACCGCGGGGTAGAATATTTTAACGAAGGAAAGTTTAGTCTGGCAAACGGTATGTTCAACAAATCGATAGCTGAAAGACAAGATAACAAATATGTAGCGCGTGCAACCTATTGGCGTGGTGAAAGTGAGTATGCGTTGAACCGTTTTAACGATGCTTACCAGACTTTTACAACTTTTAAACAGTTGCCACAGGCACAAAATACACCTGAATTTAAAAGTGCCGAATATAATTTAGGATACGCAGCTTATAAGTTGAAGAATTACAGCAATGCCAATACACATTTTAAAAATTATTTAGGTGTTGTTAAAGACGATGCTAAAAAAACCGATGCTACTTTGCGTTTGGCAGATGGGTATTTTGTTACCAAACAATATTGGTCGGCTATGGAAATGTATAATTCCATATTAAACAGCAACTCGTCTTACAAAGATTATGCGGCTTTTCAAAAAGCGGTTTCGTATGGTTTTGTAGATAAAACACCAACTAAGATTGAAGAATTACAAAAATTCATATCAAACTATAAATCATCAAGTTTGGTAGATGATGCGTATTACGAATTAGGAAGTACGTATGCCAATGCAAATCAGACCAGTAAGGCAATAGAAACCTTTAATCAGTTGTTGACGAATTATCCTAAATCAAATTTGGCATCAAAAGCAATTTTACGTCAGGGTGTTGTTTACATCAATGCGAATGATGAAGACAAGGCTATTGAACGATTTAAGAAAGTTGTGAACGATTATCCGGGATCGCAAGATGCTATTGAAGCTGTTCAGAATGCGCGAATTGCTTATTTGGATACTGGCAGATCGAACGAATTTGCAGCGTGGGTTAAAGGTCTGGATTTTGTTGATATTTCTACCGCCGAATTAGAGAACGATGTATATACTTCGGCAGAAAATCAAATGGCGCAAAATAACAATGATGCCGCTTTAAAAAGTCTGAAAGATTATATTGCAAGTTATCCGAACGGTTTGCATGCCACAAAAGCATATTTCAATATTGCCGAAATAAGCTACGGGAAAAATAACGTAAGTGATGCAAAAACCAATTATGAGAATGTTTTAAAACGCGGAAAATCAGAATATACCGAACAAGCTTTGGTTCGTTTGTCTAATATGTATCTGTCCGAAAAAGACAAAACAAACGCAAAACGTATTTTAAATCAGTTAGAAAACGATGCAAGCAACGACACCAACAAACTGTTTGCGCAATCTAACTTAATGAAGCTGGCTTATGAAGAAGACGATACTGCAACCGCTGCAAAATACGCTGTTGTTTTAGCAGCAAACAATAAAGTTGACAAACGTGTAAAAGCCGATGCAACTGCAATCAGTGCACGTGTTGCTGTGAAAAATAACGATATGGCAAACGCTCGTAAGTTATACGAACAGTTAAATACTATCGGCACGGGCGATTTAAAAGCCGAAGCATTGTATTACAATGCGTATTTTAAAAATGCCGATAAAAAGTACGATGCATCAAACAAAACCATTGAAAAACTGGTTAAAGAATATGCAGCCAACAAATATTATAATGCCAAAGGATTGGTTTTATTGGCTAAAAACTTTTATCAGTTAAAAGACAGTTACCAGGCAACTTATATTTTAGAAAGTGTAATTACTAACGCAACAGAATTTGCCGATGTTGTTACCGAAGCTAAATCAGAATTAGCAAAAATTAAAACAGAAGAAGCCAAACGTAATTCATCGGTTAAATAATTTTTTATGAAAAAGTACGTATTAAGTATCACTATAGCTGCTGCATTTTTTGCTAATCAGGCAAATGCACAAGACGATAAAAACAAAAAAAACAATTCGGTAGGAACAGAGGTTGTCAACGTAACATCAGAATATCAGGCAACTTTGAACGATGCCTTTAAAATTAACGATAATCCGTTGATTGAAGACGAAGACATCAACCAGAAAAAAGAAATAAAATACACCATTTTTTCGGTTCCAGTGGCATCAACATTTTCTCCTGCAAAAGGCGAAGCTGCCAAAGTTGATAACGATTCGCTTGCAAATTTCTACAACAACTACGCATTGTTGGGTTACGGAAATTTTAATACGTTGCGAGGTGAATTAGGCATTGTAGAACAAATTGGCAGCAACAATATGTATGTGGGTGGTTTGTTTAAGCATATCTCGTCTGATGGAAATATTGATGGAGTAGAGCTTGATGATTCGTACAGCAAAACAAATTTAGATTTCACATTGGGTCAGCGTAACGAAAACAGTCAGTGGAATACGCAGTTTGGTGCTATGACATCTAAATACAACTGGTACGGCACACCGGCTGATTTTTATGTATCAAACTTTAATTTCGGTTTGGTGGATCCTTTACAAAAATATACCGATGTACATATTGGCGGATCGTACGAAAATTACATTGGCGCTTTTGAAAAAGCAGATGTATCATACAAATATTTCTGGGACGATTACGACAGTAAAGAAAGCCGTTTTATTTTTGCACCGAAGTTTAATATTGAACTGCCGAACAATACCGTTCATGTTAACTTAGAAGCCGATTATTTAAATACACAGTTTGCAAACAATGGTATTGATAATAAGGCAGATAAATATAATTACTTAAACCTTTCAGTTAATCCGAGTATCAAGTTTTTCGATGCCGATTATTCGTTAGAAGTTGGTGCAGGTTTAACGTATGTGTTAGGTAAGGAAAACGGAGTAGAAGATAATTCACTGGTGGTTTACCCAATGGTAAAAGCTAATTTTAATCTGGTTCCAAACATTGTTCAGGCTTATTTTGGGGCAGTTGGTGGTGTTAAACAAAACTCGTATGCCGATCTTGCTGAAGAAAATCCATTCGTAGCGCCCTCTTTAACATTAAAGCCAACCAAAACAAATTACGATTTTTATGCAGGTTTAAAAGGAAAGCTGTATCATAATTTATCGTACAATGTTCGTGCAAATTATAAGGTTGAAGATGATAAGGCAATGTTTACCATTAATCAATACGATATCAACTTACAAAACAAACAAGGGTATCAATACGGTAATTCGTTCGGCTTGATTTACGATAAAGTAAATACGTTGAGTTTGTTCGGGGAATTGAATTTTGATTTTTCAGATAAAGCAAAAATCGGACTTTCGGGCGAGTACAACAACTACAGTGTAGAGTATTACAAAAATGCTTTTCACCTTCCACAAGGAAAAATCAATGTAAATGTGTTGTATAACTTTACCAAACAATGGTTTGCCGATGCTAATTTAGGATACGTAGGTCAGCGTTATGAATTCAGCGGAGTAAATACGCTGCCTATGCCAAACGATATCAAATTGGGCGATTATTACGATTTAAACCTTACTGTAGGATACAGACCAACATCACAATGGACCGTTTTCTTAAAAGGAATGAATCTGGCAAATGAAAATTATTATCGTTTTAACCAATACCAAGTTCAGGGATTACAGGTTTTAGGCGGTGCGATGTATAAATTCGATTTTTAATAAAAATCAAAATGATTATCGGAAAGCTTGTATCAAAGAGAATGTATCAACCCTTCGTCAGTTCGAGTAGATTTTCGATAGAAAATCGTATCGAGAACCGAAGCTTGTTGAGAACTTATAATTAACAACTTCTCGATACGTTTTTTTAACAAAAAACTACTCAAACTGACGTCTATCTAAATACATAAGGCGTACTAAAATATACTTTGGTACGAGTTCTAGATAGATTAAAATCAATTAACAATAAAACAAAAAGCTCTGAAAAGGGCTTTTTTATTTTTTATGGATAAAAAAGAATTAAAACAGTTGGTTCTAAATACATTAAATAACCAGATAGAATCCATTCAGAATCAAATTGAAGCATTGTCGCAAGATGCACAAAACGATGCCAAAAGTTCTGCCGGAGATAAACATGAAACTGGTCTGGCGATGATGCATCTGGAACAGGAAAAATTAAATGTCAAACTTTCCGAACTGATCAATCTTCAACAAGCTGCTCAAAAACTATCGGAAACCAAATCGGCAGACCATGTTGTTTTAGGTTCTATAGTAAAAACCGACAAAGCTGTCTTTTATTTAAGTGTACCCATTCAGGCAATTAGCTATAATAGCCAACAGGTTTTTTGTGTATCTGTCCACGCGCCTTTAATTAAGCATTTACTAAATAAAGAAGTAGGAGGTGAAGTTACATTTAACACTGTTTCTTATAAAATCCTTGAAATTTACTAATCACACATGAATTAAATTGTATTATTTCTGCACAATAAAAAACGTTTAAATTTAGATATTTCGATTAAATTCCGTAAAATTGCTCAAGAAATCTGCATAAAAAACACGGAGATTATTGTAACCAACATCATGATAAAAAAAATATTAAAGAATATAAAAGCCATTAAATTTTACGAACAAGGAAGAAAGTTCTATAATGATCAGTATTATATCGATACTCAAAACAAAACCAACCGTGAAATTTCAAAAAAAACTTCTCGAACAGAAATTTTAAATTTTCTTTTATCTTTAAAATCAAATCCTACAAACTATCTGGAAATCGGTGTTCGTAATCCTGCACATAATTTTAATCTAATCAACGCAACTACCAAATACAGTGTGGATCCTGGTGTAGAGTTCCGGGAAAATCCTGTCGATTTTAAAATGACCAGTGATGATTTTTTTGCAAAATTATCTGTAAATGAAATCTTATCGAATGATATAAAATTTGATGTCATTTTTATTGACGGACTGCATCTTGCAGAGCAAGCAGATACAGATATAATTAACGCGTTTGAATATCTGCACGAAGACGGATTTGTGGTTTTGCACGATTGTAATCCGCCTACAGAATGGCATGCAAGGGAAAATTACAACTATCATAATACGCCCGCACATAAATATTGGAATGGAACAACATGGAAAGCCTTTTTAAAATGGCGTTGCAATCCATTGGTACAATCCTGTTGTATTGATACTGATTGGGGCGTAGGAATATTATCAAAAAAGCATATGATAGGTAACAGTATCGATTTGCTAAATCCTTTTTTTGAATATTCTGTTTTGGAAGATAATAGGGCGAAAGAATTAAATTTAATTGATTTTGAGTCTTTTAAAAGAATTTTTGGGTAGTTTTTAGATTGTTGAAAGTTGATTATTTGAAAAGTAATTATTAATTATAAAATTCATATAATTACAAAAACTGTTTAAATTCTTAATTATAAACGACTTTTTTATAATTCAGGTAGTTTAAACTTCAAATATAATAAAACCTATTAAACACAAAAAATCAACTAAAAATTCGTATATTTGTTGTTTAGTTTATTATTAGTACACATATAACTATGAGTGAAGAAATAAAGAAAAATTCGTATTCGGCCGATAGTATTCAGGCATTAGAAGGAATGGAACATGTACGTATGCGTCCGTCAATGTATATTGGCGATGTAGGTGTTCGTGGTTTACACCATTTAGTTTACGAAGTTGTAGATAACTCTATTGACGAAGCTTTGGCAGGTCATTGCGATGCTATTCAGGTAATCATTAATCAGGATAATTCTGTTTCGGTTCAAGATAATGGTCGTGGTATCCCGGTTGATATGCACAAAAAAGAAGGTGTATCTGCATTAGAAGTTGTAATGACGAAAATTGGTGCCGGTGGTAAATTCGATAAAGATTCTTATAAAGTTTCGGGTGGTTTACACGGTGTGGGTGTATCGTGTGTTAACGCATTATCTGACCATTTACGTGCAGAAGTGCATGTGAACGGTAAAATATGGGAACAGGAATACGAGCGTGGAAAACCGCTTTTCCCTGCACGACCAATAGGTGAAACAACTAAAAGAGGAACAAAGGTTACTTTTAGACCCGATCCAACTATTTTTACACATACATTAGAATATTCTTACGATACATTAGCTTCTCGTTTACGCGAATTATCATTCTTAAATAAAGGTATTACAATTACATTGACCGATTTACGGGATGTGGATGAAGAAGGAAAAGCTAAAATGGAAACTTTTCACTCAACAGAAGGGTTAAAAGAATATGTTCGCTTTTTAGACGGAAACCGTACACCAATCATTAGCCATGTTATAAATATGGAAAGTGAAAAAGGTGAAATTCCGGTTGAAGTTGCCTTGATTTATAACGATAGTTATTCAGAAAACATCTATTCGTACGTGAATAATATCAATACGCACGAAGGTGGAACGCATTTGCAAGGTTTCCGTATGGGGTTAACTCGTACATTAAAGAAATATGCCGATGCATCCGGGTTGTTAGATAAATTAAAATTCGAAATTTCGGGTGACGATTTCCGTGAAGGTTTAACAGCAATTATTTCTGTTAAAGTAATGGAACCTCAGT
>JBEBXJ010000072.1:0-11440 GCA_040391685.1 Paenimyroides baculatum | reverse complement strand
AAATTTTGTTTCCTGATGAATACATCAACAATGTTTCAGAACGATTAACTTTATACAACGAATTGTCAACATTGAGAACCGAAGAGGAATTAATCGCTTTTCAAAACAAACTGATCGATCGTTTTGGAGCTTTGCCAAAACAAGTTGTAAACCTGTTAGATTCGGTTCGTATAAAATGGATCGCATCAAAAGCCGGAATAGAAAAACTGGTTTTAAAACAAGGCAAAATGATCGGTTATTTTGTAAGCGATCAGCAGTCAATGTATTATCAGTCGGTTCAGTTCCGAAAAGTGCTACAGTTCATTCAACTGTATCCAAAGTTGGCAACGTTAAAAGAAAAACAAACCAAAAACGGCTTGCGTTTACTGTTAACGTTCGATCATATAAAATCAATCAGTAAAGCTTTAGAAAACCTTCAAAAACTACAGCAGTTATGAGAAATCTAATCATTTTGTTATTTTTAGTTTTTAGCAATTTATCAGTTTTTGCGCAAGACACGTTGGTTTTGCCGTACAAACCAATTATAAAAGAAGCAAGTTATGCCGGCGGAAATACTGAAGATCTGTATTATTACGTAAACAACAATTTTAACTACAACAACGTAAAAAAAGAAGACATACCGGCAGTAGCCAGAAAGAAACCGTATTTTGTGTTTTATGTAGTTTTTGCAGTGAGCGAAGACGGCAAGGCATTTGAATTTTCTCCCAAGGAAATCGCGGCAGAAAACAGTTTTTATAAAGAAGCCGTTCGTGTTATTGCATCAACCCGTTGGAATGTTGCCACAAAAGACAATGAGTATAAAAAACAGTTTATGGTGATTCCTATAAAAGCAAATATTGGTGATTTTTAGGGGGTAATTTTCTAACATTTAGATAAATATAAATTTAGTATCTTTGATAATAAACAGTTTATACAATGAATTTACAAACTCGAAAATTAAATTTAATCGCTTATCTTGCACAATTGCAAGATGAAATTTTCTTTGAGAAAATCGAAAAATATATTTTGAAAAAAGCAGATAAATATGATCCATTAAAACCTTTTACAATTGAAGAATTAATAAGTAGAATTGAAGAATCGGAACAGGATTTTGAAAATGGAAGGTTTAAATCACAAGAAGATTTAGAAAAAACATCTTCAAATTGGTAACAGATGAAGATAATTTGGACTGACTTTGCAATTAAAAATCTAAAAATCATTTTCGATTACTATTCTGTTAATGCTGGCAAACAAGTTGCTCATAAAATACGAAAGCAGATTCTAAATTCTGTAAAGCAACTTGTGAACAATCCTAATTCTGGTCAACTTGAATTAAATCTCGAAGAAAAACCTGAAAAGTATAGATACCTTGTTGTTAGAAATTATAAACTAATTTATAGGGTTGTAGAAAATCAGATTATAATTAACGATGTCTTCCATACAAAACAAAATCCCTTTAAAATGAATGATGAAAACAGAAATGTTTAAGCATCTTCATAAAATATATCACAACACCAACTGATCTAAAATTTCAATATACAAATCAATACCTTCTTCAATTTCGTTAACGTAAACAAATTCATCTGCGGTGTGTGAACGTGCCGAATCTCCCGGTCCTAACTTTAACGACGGAATTTTTAAAACCGCCTGATCACTTGTAGTAGGTGAGCCGTAAGTGGTTCTTCCCAAGGCCATTCCTGCTTTGACAATCGGGTGTTCCAAAGAAATAAACGACGGACGCAAACGGGTAGATCTCGGATGAATTTCACATTTGGTATGTGCTTTTATAATTTCTAAAACCTCTTCGTTGGTATAAGCGTCGGTAATACGAACATCAACCACAAAATCGCAGCTCGATGGTACTACGTTGTGCTGTGTACCGGCATTTATCATGGTAACCGACATTTTTATCGGTCCAAACATTTCAGACTGTTTTGGAAATTCAAACGTTTTAAACCACAAAATATCTTCAATGGCGTTATAAATGGCATTTTCACCTTCGTTACGTGCTGCGTGTCCCGATTTTCCCAAAGCCGTACATTCTAAAACCATCAAGCCTTTTTCGGCTACTGCCAACTGCATCTGTGTAGGTTCGCCAACTATTGCAAAATCTAAAGAGCCTAATTTCGGTACCACAAATTCCAAACCGTGCAAACCTAAAATTTCTTCTTCGGCAGTAGCGGCAATTATCAAATTATATTTTAAGTTGGTATGGTTGTAATAATGTAAAAAGGTGGTAATTAACGAAACCAGACAGCCACCGGCATCGTTACTGCCCAAACCATACAGTTTACCGTTGATAATTTCCGCTAAAAACGGGTCGCGGGTATAATCGATATTCGGGCGGACCGTATCGTGGTGCGAGTTTAATAAAATGGTCGGTTTTAACGGATCGAAATATTTGTTAAACGCCCAAACATTGTTTAATTCCCTAATGGTTTCTACTCCGAAACTTTTCAGATAGCTATCAATAATATCGGCGGTAATATGTTCTTCTTTACTAAACGATGGTGTTTTAATTAAATCTTTTAGCAGCCCAATGCTTTTATCCTTTAAATCTTTCATTCGTATAAATTCGTACTAATTTTTGCAACAACTTCTTCTGGCGATATGCTTTGCATAACATCTTCGTAGCCTGTCACTATTTTGTTTCCGTAAACCGATGTTGGTAAAAACGGATATTTTTCAATATTTGGAATTAAACTGTTTTCCAATGGCTGGTTAAACGGCACAAAACCTGCATACGGATGAGTATTGCCCCACAACGTAACTACTTTTATGCCGTACATTGCTGCAATATGCGCGTTGCCTGAATCCATTGAAAGCATTATATCTAAATGCGGAATAAACTGTAATTCTTGTTTAAAAGTAAGTTTATTGGCAACTAATATAACATTTTCAAGATTTTGCTGAAGGTTTTTTAACGAATTTAATTCATTTTTTCCGCCAAACAAGAAAATTTTGTGATTTTGATTTGTGGCTAGATTTAAAATAACCCTTTTCATTAATTCGGTTGGATACACTTTTGTTTGATATTGTGCAAAAGGGGCGATTCCAATCCATTTATTATCTGATTTTTCGGCAGTAACCGTTAGAATTTCATCAGATAAAGCCGGCTTTTCAGGAAAAACAATTTGTGATAGATCAACCTTAAAACCTAAAGCAGCTAACGTATCAACATGACGTTCAACCATTGGTTTTACAGGTTTTATGATTTTTTTTTCTAATCTGGTTAATTCCTTTTTTTCTTTTCTGCCTTTATCAGTAAATGCTGTTTTTGTTCCGGTTGATTTAAAAAAGGTACGAAGAATTTTAGATCGCAATACGTTATGAAAATCGGCAACAAAATCTATTTTTAGCTTTTTTAGATCCTGATACAATCGGTAGATTCCAAAGAATCCTTTGTGACGCTTTTCCAAATCGACATCGAAAAAGTCAACCCGATCCATATCATCAAAAAAAGGTTTAAAAAACGGACGAGAAACTACTGTAACTTTTACATCTGTATGTTGCTGAATCAACGATCGTATAACAGGAACCGTCATTGCAATATCGCCCATTGCTGATAATCGTATTATTAAAATATGCTTCATTTTAATTGCCTAAAGTCTGCAGAATGTTGTACGAAAATTCTAAAACGGGTTTGTAAGCCATTGAAAAAGCCAGCAACGGAATAATCATAAAGAAAATACCTACATAAAACCACACTTTTGAATGGTTTTGCTGCAACAGTTTTACAAACAGATAAATCAACAGGTAGTAAATGCTTAAAAAGCCCAGCGGAATGAAAAGTAATTTGGCGTAAGCATCGAAAAACTGCCATATAAATACGGCAATTAAAAGTATTAAAATGGTAAAAACGAATACCTGCGCTATTTTTAAAAGTTTGTTCATAGTTATAAAGTTTAAAAGTCTAATGTCGAAAGTCTAACGACAAAACGGACATTTGACTTTCGACTTTGCAAACTTTTGACTTTAGTACTATTTTTTATTTTGATACAACACCGGATTTAATTCTTCGTCGTTATACATTTTCATTTGTTTGTACACTTTCATGAATTTGTCGCCGTTTTCAATATCTTCAATCAATTGGCTGATCGATGTAAACATATCTTGTTTTTGTTCTAAAAGAACATCTAATTTTGCCTGACATTTTGCACGGTGATCTTCTGATGCGTCTGGTCGCGTAGCTTCTTCCTGCATGTGGTAGATCTTTAATGCCAGAATAGATAAGCGGTCCATTGCCCAAGCCGGGCTTTCGGTATTAATTTTTGCGTTTGGCTTTACCTGAACGTTTTTGTATTTATCCAAAAAATAACTGTCGATATATTCAACCATATCGGTTCTTACCTGGTTCGATGCATCGATTTTTCGCTTTAAAACCAAAGCCGCTACAGGATCAATCTGCGGATCGCGAATAATATCTTCATAGTGCCATTGTACGGTATCAACCCAGTTTTTAGCATACAGCAAATGTTCAATAGAACCTTTTTCGTACGGGTTTGCTATTGGTTGGTTAACATCGTCAAATTGGTGGTAATCTTCGATACTTTTTTCAAAAACAGGAAAAGCTAATTCTGCAAACATTGTTATAATTTTTATTTACAAATATACTTTTAATACTTTTACCACAATAAAATTCATTAGTAAAGTTATGCATATTCACTATATATCGGAACAGAACAGTATTTTGAACCATTTTTTAGCAGAACTGCGCCATGTTGAGGTTCAGAAAGATTCGATGCGTTTTCGTAAAAATATGGAACGGATAGGTGAAATTATGGCTTAATTAAGTAAGAAACTTTCGTATAAAGAAACTTCGATTACAACACTCTAGGTACAAAAGATACCATGCTTATTAAGGAGGATGTTGTTTTATGTTCGATACTTCGCGTCGGACTGGCATTGCACACTGGTTTTATGAGTTTTTTTGATGATGCCGAAAACGGATTTGTATCGGCAGCACGCACGCACAGAGCCGAAGAGATTTTGGTGGAATATCAGGCTGCACCATCGTTTGAAGGAAAATGTCTGCTTTTGCTGGATCCAATGTTGGCAACGGGACATTCTATGGTTGCTGTTTTTGATCAGTTAATGAAGAAAGAACATCCAAAAGAAATTCATATTTGTGTTGTTATTGCCGCACCCGAAGGTATTGAGTATTTAAAGGAACATCTACCCGAAAATATTCATTTATGGGTTGCCAGTTTAGACGATTCTTTGAACGAAAACAAATACATTATTCCGGGAATTGGAGATGCAGGCGACTTGGCTTATGGCGAAAAGTTATAGTTTCAATAAAAACAATAATAAACTCACTCCAAGAATCGTAGCTAAAACAGCTTCTTTAACCCATTTAATCGGTGTGTTTGTAATAAAATTTCCACCGATAATTGATAACGGAAAGAAAGTAAAAACCAACAATCCGTTTGATTTTTCTGGAGTAATAATGTAAATAGCAGCCCCCGTAATAAAACACAAAACAATGTTTTTGTAAAGCGTAAGCTGGTTGGTTGGAATACTTTTTAAATTGGTTAATTGGTACACGGTAAACAAAACGGCAATGGTAGCCAGAAATGATAATGCAATGTTTTGATAAACGTTTTCAAAATAATTAAAATTGAAACCAACATCATATTTATCCGTCCAAAACTCCACCAGATCAATATTGTAAAACAAACTGTACGTATAAAATAAAATGGTAACGGTTAGCAGGGCAATCAACGGAATAATCCAGTTGCGGTAGTCTTGGTTCACATACCATATTATTGCAAGGTAAATCATTACAAAATACAGAATGGTCCACGATTCAAACAACGTTGCTACAAATATCCACAAGCTGGCGTCGAAAATCTTTATTTTTGGAAGGTTTAAGGTCTGCAACGAAATAATGCGTCGTAAAGCTAAAAGTACCAGTAAATTGGCAATAATCAGCTGTGCATCGTCATAAAAAGTAGGAAAAAGAATCAAAAAGCAGGCATATAAAAACAACGAGTACAGGTTGTTAACCGCCAGATAGTTTTTTACGGTAATAAACTGTATCAGTAAAACCGAAAATGCCACAATTACAAACAAAAAACTTTTTTCGATAATTACTGCCGGCGACTGTAACCACTTTAAATCGCTTATAAGATGTAAAAAGTAAGTTGCCAAAAGCATTAACCCTATAACCACGTACCCTATGGGTCTGCTTTTAGAAAAAAGATTTGTAAGCATTAATGATATTATTTTGTTTTTGTAAATAAGTTGTTAATAATTTTTTTTACTTTTGTTGCAAAGTTAGAATTAAACTAAAACTAAACATAAATAATTTAATAACAATATTATGTGGACATCTTTCTTTCACGGGATACAATTTTTATTCGTTGATGTATTGTTTGTACCAATGGACTGGTTTGCTAAATTAGAATTAACAAACTGGTGGGTAGCAAACTTACTTAACTGGATTTTCATTATTATTTGCACGGTTTCTTTTGTTTACTGGTTAAAACAATTGCGTATTTTTGCAGCTAACAATGAAGACGATCAAGACACTACAGCACATTCGTTCTTAAAATAGAAAATAAAAAAGCAGGTTTTTTAAACCTGCTTTTTTATTTATGATAAATCTTACTTCTTTCGAACGCTGTCGTGGGCATGTGTTTCAACACCGTTGTTCCACAAAGTTAAAATATCGGTTGCTACGGCAGCACCACTTCCGGCAGCAATTGCCAACTGACTGCGGTGTCCTGCCAAAGTTCCTGCTACGTACACATTTTCAAAAACCAGATGATCGTTGTTTGCTAACTGAATACGATTTTTTTGCGGTAACGATTTTCCATGCGGAATTACATAAGGTTCCAAACACCCGCTAATAGTAAACGGATTGCTTGAATTTATGGCAACAACTACACATTTACTTTCGTAAATATTTTCGGTAGTAGTCACTAAAAAATAATCTTTGTGATTAATTATAGAAAGTACCCGTTCGTTTAAAATTTGATTGATGTGCGGGTATAAATTATTTAAATCGGTAAGGGTTTGTTGTAATAAATGGCTTCCTAAAGTGCCGGGTGATATTCCGTAGGCGTTGTTAAAAAGTGCATCTTGCAGCATCGATGTTTTCTGGTGGGCAATAATCCCGATTTTTTTATCGTTTACAAAGGGCTTTGCATTTGCCGATCCTAAAACCAAGGCACAAGAAACCCCTGAAACGCCCCCGCCAATTATTAAACAGTCAAACATCTTATTTGTTTTTATTGTCTATTGCTTTTGAAGTATTAAAGATAAGCAATAAGATTACTGCACATAAAATAGCAATAATACAAATTAAAGCCACAACACTTTCGCCTTGAAATAAGTTGTTAAAATCTAATTTTGTAATGTTTAATACAATCAAAGCAATAGCAATAGCTATAACTATGTATGTAACGTATTTCATTATTGATTTATTTTGTTGAATAGGGAACGAAAGTACAAAATATTTAATTAGTTAAACAACCCTTTAACATTAGTAGCAAATAATTTAACAGCAATTGCCAGTAAAACAACTCCGAAAACTTTGCGGATTACCCCTAAACCGTTGGTTCCAATCAGGCGTTCTATCTGTCCCGATAATTTTAAAACCACATAAACCACAATAATGTTTAAAATAATGGCAAATACAATGTTTATGGTTTGATATTCAGCACGTAAGGCAAGTATGGTTGTCATAATTCCAGGTCCGGCAATCAATGGGAAAGCCAATGGTACAATCGATGCTGTTTTAGGTTCTTCGTCACGATACAGGCGAATGCCCAAAATCATTTCTAAAGCTAAAAAAAACAATACAAAAGCACCCGCAACCGCAAACGAATTTACATCGATCCCAATTAAAGTTAATATACTTTCACCAACAAATAAAAAGGCAATCATAATACAGGCTGCAACAATTGATGCTTTTTCCGATTGAATTTTCCCGACACGTGTACGCAAATCAACAATAATAGGTATGGATCCCAAAATGTCAATTACGGCGAACAAAATCATACCAGCGGTAAAAATTTCTTTAAAATTAATTTCCATAGCCTTAAATTTTTTGCAAAGATATTTATAATCAGTTAAAAAATAAGAATAAACACGCCGTTAATTTTACATTTTTAGTAACACTTGTAAAATGGTAAATAGTTGTAACTTTGCAGCTGCAAATGAATTGATTTATGTTTCAGATAGGAAAAACAATAGTTTCAGACGATGTTCTTGAAAAAGAATTTGTATGTAACCTAACAGCTTGTAAAGGACAATGTTGTGTGGATGGAGATGCCGGTGCGCCTTTAGATAAGGAAGAAACAGCTATTTTAGAGGAAATTTACCCTATTATAAAACCTTATTTGCGTGCGAAAGGAATTGCCGTAATAGAAGAAAAGGGTACATGGGTTGTAGGCGAAGACGGTGATTTGGAAACTCCGCTGGTAGATAATAAGGAATGTGCCTATGTTATTTTCGATGGAAAAACCGCTTTGTGTGGCATAGAACAAGCGTATAACGAAGGTTTGATAAAATGGAAAAAACCTATTTCATGTCATTTGTACCCAATTCGTATTAAAGAATATTCGCAATTTTCGGCGGTAAATTACAACCGTTGGCATATTTGTGATGATGCCTGTGCATTGGGGAAAGAATTAGAAGTGCCCGTTTACAAATTTTTAAAAGAACCTTTAATTCGCAAATACGGAGAAAGCTGGTATGCCGAACTGGAAACCGTTGCAACCGAATGGCAAAAACAATCACTTAATAAAAAGTAATTGTAACGGATAATGAATAATGGCGCCGTTGTTTTTAAGCAGATCGCTACCAATAATTCCATGGACTTTTGGCAAATCGTATTCGCTTAAGGCAATATTTACGTGAGTTAAATCAAGTAGAATTAAATTAATATCGTTCTTTTTCCATTTGCCTAATTGTATGGTGTTGTCGGTAGAAATCTCGGCATGCATATCGTTTGAACCCGCGCCAGACGCTTTGGCTTTATGTGCTTTCGACAGTAATTTAAAGAACAATTTTTCGTTGCTGTCAATACAGGTGTTTGATGCTCCGGTATCAATCAAAAACAAACCTTTAATGCGGTTTATTTTGGCATAAACGTATAAATGGTTCGATTTACGAATGCGAAACGGAATGCTGAAATAATCTTGCTGTTCTAATACAGTTACAATATCGTTCATTAACTTAATATCTAATGTACAGCAAAAATAGGTAGATATAATTTAACCACATAGAATTTATCTAAAACAGTGCAGATAAGTTGCATAATATTGTTACGAAAAATCTATGAGTTCTTTGTGGTAAAACAAAAGTTAAAAATACAAAATGATTTTAATTGATACACATACCCACTTATATAGTGAAGAATTTGAAAGTGACCGAACCGAAATGATGGAACGTGCACTTGCCGTTGGGGTAGAACATTTCTTTGTTCCGGCTATCGATTCTTCTTATTTTAACGGTATGCAGCAAATACAACAGCAATATCCGCAAAACGTTCATTTAATGATGGGATTGCATCCGTGTTATGTAAAACCCGAAACTTTTGAACAGGAACTGGCTTTCGTGGAACAAGAATTAGCGAAAGGAACGTATGTTGCCGTGGGCGAAATTGGTGTTGATCTATATTGGGATAAATCTACCCTTAAAATTCAGCAGCAGGCATTTCAAACACAAATACAGTGGGCAAAAAAATTAGGATTGCCTATAAACATTCATTGTCGTGATGCGTTTGATGAGGTTTTTGAAGTGTTGGATCAGGAAAAAAGCGATGATTTGTTCGGAATTTTTCATTGCTTTACAGGCGATTTTAATCAGGCACAACGCGCATTGAATTTAAACATGAAATTGGGAATTGGTGGCGTTGCAACCTTTAAAAACGGTAAAATAGATCAGTATTTAGATCAAATTCCGTTGGAACAAATCGTTTTAGAAACCGATTCGCCTTATCTGGCACCCGCACCACACCGTGGCAAACGTAACGAAAGTAGTTACGTGGCATTGGTTGCGCAAAAATTGGCAGCTATTTACAACTTGCCGGTAGAAGAAATTGCACAACAAACAACAAAAAACGCATTAAACATTTTTAAATTGTAAATTGGAAGTATATTTGTTTCAGTTACGAAAATAAAATCAAACTATGTCTAAATTCGATTCGATACGTTTTTATCACGATGAAGAAGTGCCAAAAGTGCTTCAGAATATCTCACATCATCCCATGGTAAAATCGTTGATAGATTATACATTTCCGGAATATTCAGAACAACAGGTAAACGAACTTGTTAACAGCATACACAGCATACGCGACTTTCAATCGAAAATCATTTACCATACGTTACAGCAGGTTTTAAAAAATACGTCGGAAGGATTGTCAAGTTCAGGTTTTGATAATTTAGACGCAGATACATCATATCTTTTCATATCAAACCACCGCGATATTCTGTTAGATACCAGTTTTTTGAACGTACTTTTAATGGAACATGGTAAAATAATGACCGGTTCTGCCGTTGGTGATAATCTGGTGCAGAAACAACTGTTCATGGATCTTGCAAAATTAAACCGAAACTTTATCGTAAAACGAGGGCTTTCGCCTCGTGAACTTTTGGGAAGCAGCAAATTACTGTCAGAATACATGCATCATTTACTGAAAGAAGAAAACCGTTCGGTTTGGATTGCACAGCGCGAAGGAAGAACAAAAGATGGAAATGACGCAACACATCAGGGTGTTTTAAAGATGATCGGTATGGCGTGCAACGAAGAATCAATGATGGATTATTTTAAGAATCTGCGCATTGTACCTGTTTCAATATCTTATGAATACGATCCTACCGATAAATTAAAAATGCCGCAGCTTATGGCAAAAATGGCAGACGAACTGTATATTAAAGATAAAAACGAAGATTTTTTAAATTTAATGAGCGGCGTAGTAGGTCAAAAAAAACGCATTCACCTACATGTAGGTACCGCTTTAGATACCGAATTAGAAATTATTAAAAACGAAACCACCAACGTAAACAAGCAAATTCAAATGCTTGCTAAAGTAATAGACGAGCAGATTATTGCTAATTACAAATTGTGGCCAACCAATTACATTGCATACGATTTATTGAACGATACCGATCGTTTTGCAAATGAATATACCGATAAAGAAAAACAATTGTTTTTACGCAGATTAGAATTAAAATTGGATAAAGGCAACGAACCTTTGGTTGATACGTTTTTAGAAATGTATGCCAACCCGGTGGTTAACAAATTAAAGTTACAAAATGCATAAACCGGCTATTCTTTTAATCTACACGGGTGGTACAATTGGCATGGTTAAAGATTTTGAAACCGGTGCCTTAAAAGCCTTTAATTTTAACCAGCTTTTAGAACGTATTCCCGAATTACAGTTATTAGATTGCACTATTGATACGTATTCTTTTGAAGATCCTATCGATTCTTCTGATATGAATCCGGA
>JBEBXJ010000071.1:0-11461 GCA_040391685.1 Paenimyroides baculatum | reverse complement strand
TTCTTGTTTGAAAAAGCAATTTTTTCATAAAGAGCTAAATATTTGCGAAGTTTTTCGGGTTGTATGTAAATACCTTTGGATAAAATCTCATAGTTAAATTCTTTTACTTTAGCCAAATATACAGTGTCATTAATTTTTTTACGATTGTATTGCGACTCCATGTTGTTGAAAAAGACGGAAACCGAATCATTTTTTTGAGAAAAACAAATTGAAAAGTATAATAGAAAAAATAGTGTAACTAATAATCTCATGATAGATTTAGTGTTGAATTAATTTTAATAAAAGATTCTAGATAAGTTCTAACTGACGGCAATATGCCAAAAGTTCTGTTATTGAATGGGTTTTTGTTTTCTCCATCATTTTCCTTCGGTGGGAAACAATGGTGTGTCTGCTTAAAAAAGCATTTTCTGCGGTTTGATCAATAGACAGCCCCTGCGCAAAATAGTTAAGAATATCTAGCTCTCTTTTGGTAAAAGGAATCTCTTTTAATTCTTGACATGAAGTTAAGATCTCCTTAATTTCCGGACATACATACATTTTTTTAATATAAATAGACTCAATACATTCTTTTATAGTTGCAATTCCAGATGATTTACTTATAAAACCTTGAGGGCGATAATCTAAAATATTTTTTACTAATATGGGATTTGTTACACTTGAAACTATAATAATTTTATTTTCAGGGTAAAGCCTTTTAATATCATTGATAAGTGATAAAGAATTTTTATTTTTTAGATAATAGTCTATAAATAAATAAAGGGATTCAGTGTTTTGGGAATCAGTAAATTGTAAGAAATCTTTTTCTTTGTAAAACGTATGTACAGATTTAAAAAAATTCAGTTTTTCTAATAATACAGAAAAAGAGTCCCCAAAAAGTATATGATCGTCTAAAATAACAGCAATACGTTTAAGTGCTAAAGGAATTTCGCTAAAACTCATAATATATATTTGGTTTTATTTGTGTTAAAATTAAATAAAATGAAGCATGAATGTATAGCATTATTTTGCTATTTTTTATAAAATAGTAGCAAGTTTATGTTATTGTGATAGTCGTGACAAAATGATGCTGAATTTTAATTACTTCGTTTAAATATTATGATCAGAAATGCAAAAAATTCACTCATCAAAGGAATAAAAAGCAAACTACAGAAAGATATTTCGTACTTATTGACCGCCTTATATAAAAATAAGCAGACTGTTTTGTAAAATGTTAACAGGTTGATAATGTAAAAGTTGGTGTTTAAAAAGTATGTAGCCAGGTTGAAAATCTTTATTATTCCTTTAAAAAGAAAATACAAAAAAGTATTGTTTTTATTTGGAATCTGTCTAAATAAAAATAACTTTGCAAAAAAAATAGCAAAAAATACTTTATATGCGCCCTTATCTATTACTTTATTTTTTATTTGTATCGCAATTTATAAATGCACAGTACCGCATTTCTGGCTCTGTTTTTAACGAGCAGGGCGAAATACTTAAAAATACCGAAGTACTGTTAAGTTCGCAAACCTTAAAACAATCTACAAAATCAAACCACGAAGGAAAATATCAGTTTGTAAATCTTCCAAAAGGCAGTTATCAAATAATATTAAAAAAAGGATTGAGCAAGGAATTGTTTGATGTTCTTATAGAAAATCAAGACGAAGACCTTGATATTGGTTTTTATTCGTCAACAGAAAACGAATCTGTTCTGAATGATTTGGTAATAAATGTTGAGTCGGTAAAATCTAAAATAGAAAAAGAAGGTTTTGCAGTAAATGTTATCGAAACCAAAGAAGCTGCTTTAAGAAACATTCAAACCAACGAGCTTTTAGACAGAACTGCAGGGGTTCGTGTTCGCCAAAATGGTGGTTTGGGCTCAAGTGTTGATTATAATTTAAACGGAATGTCAGGAAATTCGGTACGTATTTTCGTCGATGGTATTCCCATTTCTACCTACGGACAATCGTTCAGTTTAAACAGTATTCCACCCGCATTAATAGAACGTATAGAGGTTTATAAAGGCGTAACACCTATCCATTTATCAGAAGATGCTTTGGGCGGAGCCATTAATGTGGTACTGAAACGTGGTGTAAGTGATAGTTTTAACGCATCACTTTCGGCTGGCTCTTTTAATACTTGGCAAGGCAATTTTAGCGGAACAACAAGAAATAACAAGAACGGCTTTACTTTACAAGCGTCAAGTTTCTATAATTTTTCAGATAACGATTACGAAGTTTGGGGAAAATTTGTTAGAAACACATTACCAAATGGTAGATTAGAACAAGTTAGAGCTAAACGCTTTAATGATGCTTACAGATCATTAGGAGGGCAGGTTGAAGCAGGATTTACCAATGTATCTTGGGCAGATCGATTTCTAATTGGTGTGAATGCTTCGGATTCATATCGTGAAATTCAACACGGAACATATATGAGCAGACCTTATATGGGCAGATTTGAAGAAGCCGACGCTCAGGTGTTGAGTTTAGTGTACAAAAAAAGAAATTTCTTACTAAAAGGTTTAAGTTTTGATGTTACCGGAATGTATAGTAAACGCCACCAGATAGTAAATGATACTGTTAAATGGAACTACAATTGGTTTGGAGAAAAAAATCTTGATTTAGACGGTAATCCAATTCTATCAAGCACGGGTGCACAGCAAGGTCCGGCAACAATTAATCATTCTACCCGAAAAATATATTCGTTAAGAGCTAATTTAATGTATGAAATTAATCACAATCACCGTTTTTTACTAAACCATTTGTATTACAGTTTTGATCGAAAAGATAACGATGAAATGAAATCGGTTATCGAACGTGATTTTATTGAAGAAAGAGGTCTAACAAAAAATATTACGGGTATGGCATATGAAATGAAAGCTTTTGATGCAAAGTTAAAAACCAATTTATTCTCAAAGTATTACCAGCAGCAAATAGAGAAAACAAGACCTGTTCTTAAAACGGTCGATGGTGTAAAACAACGTGTTGATGAATATTCTACAAGAAAAGATGATTATTTAGGCTACGGTTTAGCAACATCATATTTAATAAAACCCGCAATAGCCGTATTAGCTTCTTTTGAAAGAGCTTTACGTTTACCCGAACAAACTGAACTTTTTGGAGATCCTGGAGACAATATTATAGAAAACAATGCACTTAAAGCAGAAATTAGTGACAATGCCAATTTAGGTTTTAAAATAGGTCCTTATAAAATTGCAAAACATACCATTTCTTACGGAATGAATGGTTTTATACGCGATACCAAAGATAAAATTGTTCGTAGGTCAAATACAAGAATTAATGATGCTGAACAAACCGCACCATTCGAAAACTTAGGTAAAACTCGGTCAAAAGGTTTTGATATGGAGCTGAATTACGATTACAGCAAAAGATTAATTGTCTTTGTAAATGCATCAAAGTTCAATACAGTTTATAACATAAAATTTGACGAAAGTGGAAGAGAAATGCCTTATTACAATCAGCAACTACCTAACGAACCATTTTTTACCATATCAGGTAGCGTGCAGTATATAGTTCCAAACTTTCTGTTAAAAAAATCAACACTAAATCTACATTATGGTTTTAATATGATCGATCCTTTTTATACCAATTGGTTAGAGATGGATTATTTCAAAACACCAAATCAAATGATACAAGATGTTGGTTTAAGTTATGTATTTCCAAGTAAACAATTTGTTTTAAGCTTCGATGCCAAAAACATTTTTAATAAAGAAGCATACGACAATTTTGCAGTTCAAAAACCGGGTCGTGCTTTTTATGTAAAACTAAATTATTCGTTTAATAAATTCTAAAAATTATATTATGAAAAATCGATTCCTAAAATCAATTTTATTCAGTACAGTTGCTGGAGCATTTCTTTTAACAAGTTGTAATTCTGATGATACAACTCCGATTGATAACGGTGGTGGTGAAACTGCTGACCGTTGGATTACTGTAGCAGGAGCTTTAATGCAGGATGCTGCTGGTGACGGGAACGGCGGAACCAAAGTTTTTTCGGTAAGTAAAGCAGATGCTAAAAATCCTGAAAAATCAATTAATGTTTATGAAAATGGATTTCCGGTACCGTCAAACAGAACCGCGCGTTTACAGTCGTCTGTAGATGGTAAAACACTATTTAACATTGCTTATACAGGTGACAATGGTGGCGAGTTTACAAAATATGCTGTTAACGGAGGATCTAATTTTTCACCGGCTGATGTTACCGTAAGTATTGCGCAGTATGCAGGTACATCACCACGATGGGCAAAATTGTTCGATGGTGATAAAACAGGAATTGCTGTAAACGTTACTGCACCAACAGTTAAAGCAGATGAAAATGGAACTTACTTATATACCAGAGGTACTGCAACCGTTTTGGCTTTAGATTTACAACAGGTTTTAATTTCTAAATACAAACAATACGAATTGCCTTTAACAACCGCTGAAGAAGTACAAGGACACCATATTTTTCGTTTAGATTCACCTGTTTTAAATAAAGCTGGTAACAAGCTGATTATTGGAACATGGATGCGTAAAACTAACCCGGAAACTGGTGCAAACGAATCAGCATTTACACGTGTAGGAACCAAATCGGTAGTTGTAGATTATCCTTCGTTGGAAAATCCTAAAGTAATCACATCTACTGTTGATAATGGTGATACAAGCGGATACCGTAGCTTTAATGCATTTGTTGCTAACGACGGAAATATCTATCAGGCTACACAACGTGGTTCTAAAGGATCTTACATCTTAAAAATTAAACAAAGTAACGAATACGATAATTCGTATGTGTTTAGTTTAGACAGTGCTTTGGGGATAACGGGGTCTTATGTTGATGCATGGAGATATGCAGGTGACGGAATTGCTTACGTAATGTATAACCATAAAGGTGCAGAAAATCAAGGATTTGTGGCTCGCGTAGATTTAAATGCTAAAACTGCTAACAGAGTAGAATTACCATATGAAGCTGGTTTAGATTTTGGACAATACCAAGGTTTTGTGGTTGATGGTGATGAAGTGTTTATTGCCGTTACACCAGTTGGTAAAGATGGTAATATTTACATTTTAAATAGTAAAACAGGTACCGTTACCAAAGGTGCTAAATTAGTAAACAAGACTGGTAACCATTATATTGGAATTTTTTAAATCCAAAAAATAGATTTTTTAATTGTACGCTTTCCGATCTGTTTTGCATCGGTAGCGTACAATACTCTTTTTATAATAAAAACTAAATTATTTGTAATGAAAAAACTTATAATTACATTATTACTTTTATCTGGTTCCGTATCAAATGCCCAAAACAGCTTGTTAAATAGTGATTTTTGGAAAAACACGCCCGATTTGGCATCAGTTAAAACCGAAATAGCAAAAGGAAACAATCCTGCTGAAGCAAACCGTGGCAATCACGATGTAGCAAGTATTGCCATCAACAACAATGCACCTCTTGAAACAATTATCTATTTAATTGAACAGCCGGGAAACAGCATCAATAAAAATACGCACGATGGCAGAATTTATCTGCATTGGGCTGCAAGTAAAGGCAATGCCGAACTGGTAAAGTATCTTTTAGAAAAAGGATCAGACATTAACAGAACCGATGATAAAGGCGCAACGCCAATTTCGTTTGCTGCAGGTAACGGACAAACAAACACAGCTGTTTACGATTTGTTGTTTAAGGCAGGAAATAATCCCAAACAAAAATTCCAGAACGGAGCCAATTTATTGTTGCTTTCCATTGCATACGATAAAGACTTAAAACTGACAGATTATCTTTTAACAAAAGGTCTGTCTTTAAAAGATACCGATGATTTTGGAAACACGGCGTTTGATTATGCGGCAAAAACAGGTGATGTTCCTTTCTTGAAAACACTTTTGAAAAAAGGTGTAAAACCAACCGATAAAGCTTTGATATTTGCATCGCAGGGAACTCGTTCCGAATCCAACAAACTGGAGACTTATAAGTATCTCGTAGAAGAACTGAACATTAAACCTAATGCTTTGGGCGATAAAGGAGAAAATGTGCTTCATAATTTGGTTCGCAAAAAAGATCAGGCAGACATCATTACTTATTTTATCGATAAAGGTTCTAATGTAAATCAGGCTGATAAAGATGGAAATACTGTGCTGATGGAAGCTGTGCGAAACAACGATTTAAACGTAGTGCAGCTGATTTTAAATCACGTAAAAAACATCGATCAGGTAAATGCTAAAGGAACATCTGCTTTGGCTCAGGCTGTTGCTTACGGCTCGCCGGAAACGGTATCACTGTTGCTCGATAAAAAAGCAAATGTTCAAATAGTTGATAAAGACGGCAATAATATAGCTGCTTACCTTGTGCAATCGTACCAGCCTTTAAGAGAAGGGCAGAAGAACGATTTTTCCGAAAAGATTACAATTATTAAAAATGCAGGTGTTAATTTTGATGCACCGCAGCACGAAGGAAATTCGCTGTATCATTTGGCGGTTGTAAAAAACAATGTGAATTTGCTGAAACAGTTGGAAGGTTTTAATATTAACCTGAATGCTGCCAATAAAGAAGGAATGACCGCTTTACACAAAGCTGCCTTGGTTGCTAAAGACGATACCGTTTTAAAATATTTAGTTGCAAAAGGAGCTAAAAAAGAGGTATTGACGGAATTTGACGAAACAGCGTATGATTTGGCAAAAGAAAATGAGACACTTTTAGAAAATAAAGTATCGTTAGATTTTTTAAAGTAAGATAACATCAAACAACATAAAATGAAATTCATAACTAAAATACAGGCACTTACCTTTTTTATATTTCTGTTTTCTTTGTCGGCAGCTGCCCAGAATGCAAAATACAAATGTATGCTGCAAATGACCAATTACAAAGGGTTGGAAGCCTACGTGGTTGTATCGTTGATTGATGAGAAAGGCAAATATGAGAAAACTCTGTATGTAATGGGACCCGATAAGCAGTGGTACAATGGTTTTAAGGATTGGTACAAAAACCAGTCAAAGAAAAACGAAAAATTAAGTGCGGTTACCGGAGCGTCTGTTGCAGCGGGCGATCGCAGCATTACTACTTTTACCATCGACGAATCTAAAATGAACAAAGGCTACAAACTGCGTTTTGAAACAGCTGTTGAAGATCAGAAGTATTATGTTACCGATGTTGAAATTCCTTTAACCACCGAGGGTGTTACTCAGAAAACCGATGGAAAAGGATACATTCGTTACGTAAAATTAAACAAAGTTCAATAAAAAATAAATGGTTTCTTCGGTTTGGCGGTTCTCGCATTTGGCATTGGCAGTACTTTCGTTTTTGTTCCTGATAATAGCTTCGGTAACCGGAGTTATTTTGGCGGTTGATGCCGTTAACGAGAAAATTCCAGCGTATAAAAGTGACCGTTTTAACCAACTGACATTAGCCCAAACCTTACCTAAATTACGCGAAATTTATCCGGAAATTATTGAATTAAGCATAGATCACAACCAGTTTGTAACGATTGAAGGTTTTGATGATGAAGGAAACGATTTTAAATTTATTGCTGATCCGGTTTCGGGAAAAAAAAAGGCAGATCCCATTGTAAAAAGTGCCTTTATTCAATGGATAACTTCTTTACACAGATCCCTTTTTTTGCACGAAACCGGTCGGTTTATTGTTGGTATCGTATCTTTTCTATTGATGTTGATAGCTGTTTCGGGAATCGCTTTGGTAGTAAAACATCAGCAGGGTTTTAAAAATTTTTTTGCCAAAATCAATCGCGATTTTTTTACACAGTATTTCCATATTGCAACAGGCAGACTGTTACTTTTACCTATTTTAATCATCTCTTTAACAGGAACTTTTCTGTTTTTGGTTCGGTTTGATGTCATTCCGAAAAAAAAATCTCTTCCAAACGAAATTCAAAATAAAGAAGAAAAAGAACTATCCTTGAAAGATTTTCCTGTTTTTAAGGAAATCTATCTGAAAGAAGTAACAAAAATCGAATTTCCTTTTGCCGATGATCCCGAAGAATTCTTCAAAATAAAACTAAAGGACAAGGAACTTCTTATAAACCAGATAACGGGACAAATTGTAAGCGAAACAAAATATCCTGTCACCGCTGTTTTAGAAACCTTGAGTTTAGATCTGCATACAGGTAGAACCAACAGCATCTGGGCTATTTTGTTGGCAGTTGCATCGTTAAATATTCTGTTTTTTATTTACTCGGGTTTTGTAATTACGTTTAAGCGCAAAGCTGTAAAAATATCGAATGCATTTAAACCTAATGAAGCCGAATATGTAATTTTGGTCGGATCAGAAAAGGGGAGCACGTTACATTTTGCCGATAAAATACTAAAACAGCTTATTGTAAACGGCAAAACGGCGTATCTGGCAAATTTGAATGATTATACTGTTTTTGAAAGTGTTAAACAGGTCATTGTATTCACATCAACTTACGGTTCGGGCGAAGCTCCTGCAAACGCCAATCAGTTTGAAAAGCTGTTCGGAAAATTCCCGCAAAACAATAAAGTAACTTTCTCTGTAGTTGGTTTTGGTTCAACAAAATATAAAGATTATTGCGCTTTTGCTTATAAAGTTCATCAATTGTTAGCTGATACTTCATGGGCAAATCCGTTGCTTGATGTTTATACGGTAAACGATAAATCTGCGAATGATTTTGTTTCGTGGGTAAAAGATTGGTCAAAAGTCAATAAAATTCCATTGACTGTAACTCCAGCTGTGTATCAGCAAAGGAAGCCGAAGCTTAAGATTTTCAAAGCATTAGCAAAAACAAATGTTTCAAGCGACAATCAGACTTTTCAAATTACTTTAAAACCCAATAGCAAAACCGCTTTTCAATCGGGCGATTTATTGGCAATTTATCCAGATAAAAATCAACCCGAGCGTTTTTATTCCATTGCAAAAATTAAAAATAACATTCATTTGGTTGTTAAATTGTACGAAAATGGATTGGGGTCGCAGTTTCTGCATAGTTTGTCAGTAGATGAGAAATTACAGGCAGTTGTCATCAGCAATAAATCGTTTCATTTTCCAAAGAAAGCATCAAAAATAATTATGATTGCCAACGGAACGGGAATCGCGCCGTTTTTAGGATTGATTAAAGAGAATAAATCCAAAATTCCGACTCATTTATATGCAGGTTTCAGAAAGCCAAACGATACTACAAATACTTATAAAACTTTTCTTGAAGAAGAAATCAAACAGAAAAAACTTACCGCTTTTCACTTTGCTTTTTCGCGTGAAGAACACGCCGAATATGTCATGAACAGTATTGAACGCGATGCTGGTTTGTTTGCGGAAACTCTTAAAAATGGTGGAATAATCATGATTTGCGGTTCGTTAAATATGCAGAAAGATGTTGAAGAAGTTTTAGGCAAAATTTGTCTGGAGAAAAATAACAGGTCTTTTGATTTTTACAAAGAAAATAACCAGATAAAAACTGACTGTTATTAAGTAGATAGATGAAAGATGAAGAGTCAGCCTAATTTATTTTTTAAATGATTATCACCAAGTTTATACCAAACCAAAATATAATTAAAAATTTCGCCAGTTCGAGCTTGTCGAGAACTTATAATTCAAAGACTTCTCGATACGCTTCACTTCGTTGCGCTACTCGAAGTGACGAGCCTAAACATATCTTGGTGTAAAGTTAGTACCAGTCAATTATTTTTAAAATGAAACATTTCAATTTTTTACTACAAATTATACTTCTGTTGCTCTGTTATGAGGGATTCACACAAATTTCAGTAAAAAAAGATACCATTTTAATGGGCAGCAGGTTTGATATTACAATTGTTGCCGTTGATTCTTTATCTGTCGAAAAAAACATTAATTTGGTAATTGATGAAATAATCAGGATTGAAGATTTAATATCAGAATGGAAACCGTCGTCGCAAGTGTCAGAAGTCAACAGAAATGCCGGTATTAAACCTGTAAAAGTTGACAAAGAACTTTTTGATCTCACAAAACGTGCCTTGTTCTTTTCTGAAATCACCAACGGAGCTTTCGACATTAGTATTGCTGCAATGGATAAAATCTGGAAATTCGATGGTTCAATAGAAGAACTTCCTTCACAAGAAATACTTTTAAAGGCAATTGAGAAAGTAGGTTATAAAAACATTGAACTCAATGAAATAGACAGTACTATTTTTCTAAAACTTTCCGGGATGAAAATTGGTTTTGGTGCTACCGGTAAAGGCTATGCTGCAGATCAGGGCAAACTTTTAATGCAGCAGTTAAATGTTCAAGCGGGTATTGTAAATGCCTCGGGAGATATGGCAACCTGGGGAGCACAGCCTGATAACACACCTTGGCGAATAGGTATCACAAACCCATTAAATGCCAACAGATCTTTAAAAATTATCGAAGTTAACAACGCTGCAATTACAACTTCCGGTGATTATGAAAAATATGTAGCATTTAATGATAAACGTTATTCACACATCATCAATCCAAAAACGGGCATGCCTGCATCGGGTTTGATAAGTGTTACCGTAATTGGAGAAAATGCCGAAACTGCAAATGGTTTAAGTACTTCGGTTATGGTTCTAGGTTATAAAAAAGGTTTGGAGTTACTAAAGAACTATCCTGATTATGCCTGTTTGATTTTAAATGATAAAGGGAAGATTAAAAAATCTAAAAACTTCAATAGGATTGTGAAAAATTTAAATAAGAAATCGCTTGAAAAATCAAACGATTAATAAATTTGAAAATTAGTACTTTAATTTCTTTTACAGACTATAAATCTTCTAAGTAGTTCGTTATTGTAGAGAATACGGAATATCAGCATATTCATTCTATCTGTAAATATACACAGCAATTAAAATGTAATTTGCTGGAATTGCCAGTTTTTTGTATCAATAAGGGTTAACTGATTCGCTTTTACGGGTAATCCTGTTACAACATGTAGTGCTATGTTTGCCATCATGCTTCCTACAATTCCCGGTAACGGACCCAGTACTCCAAGTTTGTCACAATCGGGAAGATCTTCATGGAAAGGAGGTTCAGGAAAAATAGCTCTTAAATTTTTACTTCCATTATAATTAAAAATCGCAACCTGTCCCAAAAACCCTAAAATACTTCCGTAAACCAGAGGTTTTCCAAGTTTAACGCAAATATCGTTCACCAGATATCTGGTTTTAAAATTGTCAGACCCGTCAATAATGAGATCAAATCGGGAAAGTATTTCTTCAACATTGTGTTGGTCGATTTTTTGCTCGATTCCGATGAATTGTACAAGATGATTCAGATTTTTCACAAATTGTTCTGCACTTTTTACCTTCGATTTGCCAACAGAATTTTCATTATGGATGATTTGGCGGTTTAAATTATGTAATTCAACCTCATCAAAATCTGCTACGCCTAACGTACCTATTCCGGATGCTGCAAGATACTGTATCACAAGACTTCCCAAGCCTCCTGCTCCAATAACCAGTACTTTGGCATCCATTATTTTTTTCTGACCTTCCATACCGATTTCTTCAATAAAAATCTGCCGGCTGTATCTTTTAAATAT
>JBEBXJ010000070.1:0-11468 GCA_040391685.1 Paenimyroides baculatum | reverse complement strand
CTGTTACCAGGATGAAAACCTGGCGTCCTAACCCCTAGACGAACGGACCATTATCTGTATTTGCGGTTGCAAAATTAGTATTAATTTTAAAACCTACAAATTATTTTTCACTTTTTTCAGATGATTCTATGAACGATTGTGCTTTTTGTTAGCGAGTGCAAATATCTGCATAAATTTTGAATTAACAAATGAAAATTAATCTTACACCTGTATTTTTTTATCTTATTATTAAAAATCAACCTTTTAAACATAAAAAAAAGAATCAGTAAATGATTCTTTTTTTATATTATGTGTGAAATCCACTAATCCAATCGTTCAATTTTTGCTCCTAAAGCTAATAAACGCTCGTCGATATTTTCGTAACCGCGATCTATTTGATCAATGTTTTGAATAACGCTTGTTCCTTTTGCAGACAACGCTGCTATTAACAGTGAAATTCCGGCACGAATATCCGGCGACGACATTTTGGTTGCTTTTAACTGAGATTTAAAATCGTGACCAATGATTACTGCACGGTGCGGATCGCATAAAATAATCTTTGCGCCCATATCAATCAGCTTATCCACAAAAAACAAACGAGATTCAAACATTTTTTGATGTATCAGTACCTCACCTCTTGCCTGTGTTGCCACTACAAGAAAAATACTCAGTAAATCAGGTGTTAAACCTGGCCAAGGTGCATCGGCTATTGTTAAGATAGATCCGTCAATATCACCTTTAATTTCGTATCCGTTGGTATGTGCTGGAATAAAGATATCGTCTTCGTTTACTTTTTCAATAGTAATTCCTAATTTTCTGAATGCAGTTGGAATTACACCTAAATTTTCCCAGCTTACGTTTTTTATGGTAACCTCGCTTCGTGTCATTGCTGCCAAACCTATCCAGGAACCAATTTCTATCATATCGGGTAAAATCTGGTGTGTACAACCTCCCAATTTTTCAACACCTCCCACAGTAATTAAATTAGAACCTACGCCCGTAATTTTGGCTCCCATAGAATTTAACATCTTACAAAGCTGCTGTAAATATGGTTCGCACGCTGCATTGTAAATGGTTGTAGTACCTTTGGCTAAAACAGCTGCCATTAATATGTTGGCTGTTCCGGTTACAGAAGCTTCGTCTAACAACATATAAGCACCGGTTAAACCGTTTGGTGCTTCAACGCCATAAAAATATTCTTCGCGATTATATCTGAATTTTGCGCCTAAATTTATAAATCCTTCAAAATGGGTATCTAATCTGCGGCGCCCAATTTTATCACCACCCGGTTTAGGAATGAATCCTTTGCCAAAACGCGCTAATAACGGACCTACAATCATGATAGATCCTCGAAGCGATTTTCCTTCTTCACGGAATTTTTCTGATTCTAAATAGCTTAAATTAACATTATCTGCCTGAAAAGTATAAGTATTACGGTTTAATTTCTCAACAGCAACACCTAAATTTTCCAGTAAAGCAATAAGCTTGTTAACATCTATAATATCCGGAATATTAGAAATTGTAATTTTTGCATCGGTTAATAAAACAGCGCATAAAATTTGCAGCGCTTCATTTTTAGCTCCTTGCGGTTGCACAACACCGTTTAAAACATGTCCGCCTTCAATTTTAAAAGTTCCCATTAATTGCCGTTTCTATTTGTATTTTTAGATGAATTGTTATTTGTATTCGGATTTGTTTTTTTTACAAACCGGTTGGCGTTAGTACCACCTGCCTGCTTATTGTTTGGGTTGTTGCGCTGTTGACCAGGATTGTTATTACCTGGATTATTACGATTTTGAAAGGTATTATTTCTGGTATTTGTGTTTGATGCCGAAGTATTACGGTTTTGAAACTGATTGTTACGAACGCTTGGCTTCATTAAATTTACGGCATTGTTATTGTCATCTAAACCTGCTGTTAAATCAATTTTTCCGCCCGACAGTTCTTTTAAATGCTGAAAAATAACCGCATCGTCTATCGATTCATTGTTCCAGTTCACGTAACTTTTTTTCATGTGGTTTGCAATCACCATAATAAGAGCTTCTTTACGCTCGCCTTCTTCCCAGGTAATTGCCTCGTTGATCATATCAACAATATTAGATCCGTAAAAACGATATTTTTGGTTGTTTCTAGGATATTCAATTAAAATGGGTTCATTAAAATTAGTGGTAGCCTTCGGTTTTTCGTAAGGTGAATCTACATCTAATTCAAAACGCGACATTTTAAAAAGCTGGTCCCACAGTTTATGCTGAAAATCTAAAACATCTCGCAAATGCGGATTTATGGTTCCCATGATATCGATAACAGCGCGCGCTGCCTTGTTGCGCTCGGCACTGTCTTCTATTAAAATAACCTGATCTATTAGTTTTTGTAAATAACGACCGTATTCAGGCAATACCAAATCTTTGCGGGTGGTATTGTACTCTAAATTTTCTATTGCTTTGGTTGGATTAAATTTCATATAATTATAAGGAAATGATCCCTTCTATAGTTGAAACCTCTTTGTATTTGTCAATAATAGCATCCGCGCTTGGCATAACTACATTTATTGATACGCTTGAATAGTTTCCGTTTTTAGATTTATTTGTTTTTATAACAGCCCCCATATTGTTAAAAGCCTTTTCTATTAAAGCAATTTTGGCTTCATCAGCAGGAACAATAAATTTGTACAAATATTCGGTAGGCCATTTTTCGGTCGTATTTTCTAACTCTGCTTTCAGGCGTGTATAGAACTCTTCTGCTTTCTCGTCCATAAAATAAAAATTATCTACAAATATACATTACAATAAGGTAAATATACTAATATTCGTTTTAATGAATATACAATTTAATTTTTATATGTAAATTTGCACTTTGATTTTTTAAGGTGGATAAAAAGATTATTTTACTGATTGGCGGTCCCGGTTCAGGGAAAACGTCAATTATAAACGAACTTACCAAAAAAGGATATATTTGCTATCCTGAAACTTCACGCCAGGTTACTTTAGAAGCAAAAAAAACGGGTATTGACCAACTTTTTTTAAAAGAACCGCTTTTGTTTAGCGAACTGCTTTTAAAAGGACGTATTGACCAGTTTAACTATGCACTGAGTGAAAATACAGACGTTGTTTTTATAGACCGCGGTATTCCTGATGTTTTGGCGTACATGCATTATATTGGCGATGCCTACCCCGCTTTTTTTAACGATGCCTGCAAAAATCACCGTTACACCAACATTTTTATACTGCCGCCATGGGAAGAAATTTATGTGAACGACAATGAACGTTATGAAAATTTTGAACAAGCAAAACTGATACACAACCATTTGGTAGAAACCTACGAAAGCTACGGTTACCACCTAACCCAAGTTCCAAAGGCAGATTTAGAAACAAGAATTACATTTATATTGAATAATTTGTAATTTTTCTTTATTTTTAAAGAAAAAACACGCGCATTTGTTTGAAGCTGTACATATTTTAAAAAAATATTGGGGTTATGATTCTTTCAGAAATCCCCAAGAAGAAATAATAGAATCGGTTGTTCAGGGAAACGACACCCTTGCTTTGCTACCAACAGGCGGCGGAAAAAGTATTTGCTTTCAGATACCTGCTTTAATGACCGATGGAATCTGCCTGGTAATTTCTCCTTTAATAGCTTTAATTGAAGATCAGATCAACCAATTAAAGGACCGAAACATTAAAGCACTGGCAATTTCGGGAAATTTATCTACAGAAGAAATTTCAAACCTGCTTGATAATTCTATGTACGGAAACTTCAAGTTTTTATACATTGCACCCGAACGCCTGAAAAACGAATGGATTTTAAGCAGAATAATTCAATTACCCATAAATTTAGTAGCTGTAGACGAAGCTCATTGTATCTCTCAATGGGGACACGATTTTCGTCCGGCATATTTAGAATTAGGCAAGTTAAAAGAGTGGCTGCCAAATATTCCGTTTATGGCACTTACAGCATCAGCAAACAACAGGGTTCAAGAAGATATTGCAGCCATTTTACAATTAAAAGACCCAAAAATATTTAAAAAGTCTTTTTTAAGAAATGAACTTTGCTACGGCGTGTATCAGCAGGAAAACTCCGAAGAACTGTTGTTTCAAATATTAAAAAAAGCACCTTCTCCGGCAATCATCTACGTTAAAAGCAGAAAAGCAACTATGGAAGTTGCGCAAAATTTAAAATCGTACGGAATTGCTGCCGATTTTTTTCACGGTGGATTGGATTTTAAAACAAAAAAGCAAAAACTGAACAATTGGCTAAATGAAGCCGTTTTGGTTATGGTAGCCACCAATGCTTTTGGAATGGGTATTGACAAGCCAAACGTGCGCAACGTGATACATTTGCATATTCCCGATAATCTGGAAAGTTATTATCAGGAAGCAGGAAGAGCCGGGCGCGATGGCGAAAAAGCCTTTGCTACTCTACTTTTAAATTCGGGCAGCATCAGCCAGGCAAAAGATTTTCACGAACTGAATAATTTGGAAATTGATTTTGTAAAAATGGTGTACAAGCGTTTTGTAAATCATTTTCAAATTGCTTATGGCGAAGGTTTTAACGAAACAATCCGTTTTAATTTCAAAGATTTTTGTCAGAAATACAATTTGCCGGTAAGTAAAACTTTTCATGCGTTTGAGTTTTTAGATCGACAGTCGGTTTTAAGTTTTGAACAGGCATTTAAGTATAAAAACTATATTCATTTTTTAATCAATTCAAACGACGCTATCGCTTATTTCAGTAATCATTCGTTAGAAGAAATTTTGTTTTTAAGCATACTGCATCATTACCGTGGCATTCAGGAGGGTGAAACGGCTATTGATATCGATGTTTTATCGAAACATACAAAAATGCCCAATCAAAAGATTGTCGAAACCATAGAATCATGGATTTTAAAAGGATTTTGTACCTTTACCCAAGCACCAAATGACACCAATGTTATTTTAACCGAAGTGCGTGAAGACGACATTACTATTAACCGCGTAGCAAAAAACCTTACGCAGTTTAACACTATAAAAGACCAGCAGTTTAAAGCAATGTTACAATATGTTACAAACACAACGGTTTGCAAAAACAAAGTTCTTTTAAATTATTTCGATGAAGATTATAACGAAAATTGTGGTAAGTGTTCTACATGTATCCAAAACAAGAACCTGCAAAACAGCAATATACTTATAGAAGAAATCAAGAACAAGCTGAAAGAATACCCGAAGGATCATGTTTTTGAACTGCACGATTTAAAATCAATATACATCAACAAATCAAACTATTTAGCACAGGCATTAAAAGAACTTTTAGAAGAAAGTGAATACCTTTACAAAAATGCCACATATATAAGATTATAATGGAAAAATTACGAATTGTTTTTATGGGAACACCCGATTTTGCGGTGGGAATATTAGACACTATTTATAAAAATAACTACGAAATTGCAGCGGTTGTTACCGCACCAGATAAACCGGCTGGTCGCGGACAAAAACTAAACCAGTCTGCCGTAAAAATTTATGCACAGGAAAAAAACCTGAAAGTTTTACAGCCAACCAATTTAAAATCCGAAGATTTTTTGGAGGAATTAGCATCACTAAACGCCAACCTGCAAATTGTGGTAGCTTTTAGAATGCTACCAAAAGTAGTATGGCAAATGCCCAAATTGGGTACGTTTAATCTGCATGCCTCACTATTACCGGACTATCGGGGTGCAGCACCAATAAACTGGGCAATTATAAACGGAGAAGAAAAAACAGGTGTATCGACCTTTTTTATTGATGAAAAAATTGATACCGGAGCGATTATCTTAAAAGAAGAAACAAACATCGGTGAAAACGAAACTGCCGGAGAATTACACGATCGATTGATGCTGTTAGGTGCCGAAACGGTTATTAAAACATTAAAACTTATTGAAACCAACAGCGTTGAAACTGTTTTACAACCGGTAGAAGACGGGAAAACCGCCTATAAACTGAACCGGGAAAACTGTAAGATAGATTTTAACAAATCAAGTAAAGAAGTTTATAACCTTATTCGGGGATTGAATCCATACCCGTCGGCTTATACTATTTTAAACGATAATGGAAGTGAATACAACATTAAAATTCACGATGTCACTTATTCTGTAGAACAACATGATTTTAAACCCGGCAAATTTATGGCTACAAAAAAGACCATTCGCATTGCAACGAACGATGGATTTATTGAAATTTTATCGGTACAGTTCCCTGGAAAAAAGAAAATGAAGACCTCAGAATTGCTTAACGGAATGCAATTTTCTGACAGTGCAAACTGTTTTTAACCTTTAAAGCAGCTTTTTTTGTTATTTTTCACACTTTTTTATAAAAAAAAGTTGTGTAAATCAATTTAACTTTTAAATTTGTATATGTTAAGATTAACTCAATAAAAAAATTATTATGAACAAAACACAATTAATCGACGCAATTGCAGAAGATGCAGGAATCACTAAAGCTGCTGCTAAATCAGCATTAGAATCATTTTTAAAGAATGTAGGTCAAACTTTAACTAACGGTGAAAAAATTTCATTAGTAGGTTTTGGTTCATGGTCTGTTTCTGAAAGGGCAGAAAGAGAAGGAAGAAATCCACAAACTGGAAAATCTATTAAAATTGCTGCTAAAAAAGTAGTTAAATTTAAAGCAGGTGCTGATTTAGATGGTGCTGTTAATACACCAGTTAAAGCTGCAGCTAAAAAGAAAAAATAATTTTCTTTTACAAATAATGAAAAACCACCTGCAAAGCGTGGTTTTTTTTATTTTTTTATTTATTTTTAAATAAAAAATATTATGAAACAGCTAACACCCACTAAAGGAAAGCTATTAATATCTGATTCTTCGATTTTATTAGACGCAGTTTTTAGTAGAACGGTTTTACTATTAGCTGAACACAACGCGAAAGGAAGCGTAGGTTTTATTTTAAACAAGCCCTTAAATTTGTCGTTACAAGACATTATTCCCGAAGCGCATACCAATTTCAGAATTTTCAACGGAGGTCCGGTGGAACAAGACAACCTGTATTTTTTACACACTATACCATCACTTATACCAAACAGTATCGAAATTAAAGACGGTATTTTCTGGGGTGGTGATTACGAAGCTTTATTTGATCTTTTAAAGAACAACAAAGTATCACAAAAAGACATTCGTTTCTTTCTGGGGTATAGCGGTTGGGAAGAAAATCAACTGCAAGACGAAATTGATCAAAAAGCTTGGACCTGTATAGAAAACCAGTTTACCAACCACTTGCTGGAAAAAGTTCCTTCTAAATTATGGAAAGAACTGATGATTGACCTGGGTGATGAGTTTATTATCTGGGCAAATGCACCTGAAGACCCTGTTATGAATTAAATTTTATTTGAGCGTTCAGTTTCATAAGTAAATTATTTGCAATTGTATTTACAAACATTTTCTTGCGATATTGTGTAACCGATTGAATTCCTACAGCGATATTGGTTATAAAAATCTCATCGGCTTTTTGCAATTCAAAAGGTGAAATTGAACGTTCTTCAAAATTTAAACCGTCGGTTTTATTTACTATTTCAATAATCTTTTTACGGATAATACCGTTTTTACATCCGTCTGAAACGGGAGGCGTACTTACTACATTGCCTTTTATTACAAAGATGTTTCCGTTAATAGCTTCAATTACATTTTTTTCATCGTTGATCAACAGACAGTTTTCATAATCGTTCTCTTGAGCAAAGATACTTGCGGTAATGTTTATTAAGCAGCTTGTGGTTTTTAAAGTACTTAACAAATGTTTTGATACGTGAAAATCTTTAAAAAGCTCTACTTCGTATTTTGAGGCAGAATTTACATACAAAGTTGTAGTACTTTCTGCATTAATCACAAAACCAATTGTTCTTTGTTCGGGCAGATATCTGCCCTCGCCTGTTCTAAAAACCGTAAGCCGTACACGTGCATTATTTAAGTTTAATGCATTTATGGTTTTTAAAATCTCGCTTTCCAAGTATTCCAATGTAAATTCTAGTGGAATTTCCATACGTAAGATACGCATAGATGCCATTAGTCTAAAATAATGATCTTCTAAAAAAAGTATTTTTCCGTCTAAAACCTTTAACGTTTCAAAAACAGCGTCTGCATAAAGAAAACCTCTGTTCTGTTCAATATTCTCGTTAGATTGTGCTACTAAATTTCCATTAAAATTAATCATAAAAAAAGCTCTGAAATTCAGAGCAAATATAAGGCTTTAATTATGCAGACCCTAATACTTTTTTAAGATCGGCAATTTGATTATCCCATAATTGGGTTTGATCTTTTATTTCATTCTCTTCTGCAAAATCAGTTACCATTAAAACTACATCTTTTGTTAATTCGTCTAAGACAATTCTTAATTCAAAAAAATAGTCGGTTTCTTCTTCATCGTCTTCCAACCAACGAAACTTCACTTTTTCATCTGTTTTTTTTGCGACTAGTTTAGCTTTTTCTTCACTGTCTCCCCATATAAAAGTAAAGAATTCTCCGCGTGAATTTACGTCGTCGGCAAACCACTCTGTAAGTCCGGAAGGTGTTGAAATATACTGATATAATAACTGTGGCGATGCGGTTATAGGGTACTCAATATCAAATTTTGTTTTCATAGCTTATTTTTTCGAAATATATAAAAAATAATACTATTACCAAATGTTTTTGTTAAAAATAAACCTGATTAAATAAAACAGGCGCAATTTAAATAATTGTGCCTGTTTTTATCTTTATCCTTCTTATTCATTAAAAAGTATAACGAGCTGTTACTCCGCCGTTAAAGAAGAACCCTTCGTGGTGACGTACACCTTCTGTAATGTGAACTGTAGGTCTTAAATCTATAGAAAAAGCAAACGGTGCACTCTTTAATTTGTAATCTACACCACCGGTTGGAAAGATCCCTACACTAGCACCGGAATAATCATCATGGTCAGAAAAAGAATTAGCAAATACCAAACCACCGCCAACATACCACTTAAAACCATCTATACTTCCGATAGGAAAATGGTGCTGATACGCTCCGGAAAGCGAGACATTTGTCCACTTATGGTTCCAATTTGCATAGGAATGTGAGTAAGGTCTAATCCCTAAATTAAATTCTAAAGCCCCAGGTTGTGTAACAAATGTTTTAAACGACGCACCAATAGCATCATAAACACCTGACCCCAAACGGATACCTATAGAATTTTTGTAATCTTGTGCATTAGCACTTGCGGCTATCATAATTGTAGCCATTAATAAAATCTTTTTCATACTATTTTCTTTTATCACGTTAAACAATCATAATATGTTTAACGTTGCAATTCATATCAATAAAAATAATAAAAAATTGTCAGAACATGTCGTGTTATCGTACTATTTTTGGTAAAAAATAAAACATGACTGCTTTTTTAATAGTACTAATCTTTTTAGTAATACTTATTTCAATCTATCTTTCGTTTAAGATTTTTAAATTGAAAGTCAACTCTAATGAAATGATACTTCAATCAAATCAAATTAAGGAACAACTTAGTTTTTCTAAGGATTTGAATGAGGAACTAAAGAGTAAAAATGAAGTTTTATCAAATGAAAAAACAAACCTTGTAGCTGAAAACAGTGTTTTGAAGGAACAACTACTTTTTCAAAAAACAGAAATTTTACATTTACACAAGCAAACTACTTTACAATTTGAAAATATCGCTCAAAAATTATTGGAAGAAAAATCGGAACGATTTACCACAGCTAACAAGCAGAATATTGACGCCATTTTAAAACCATTAAATGAAAATATAGAACGTTTTAAAAAACAGGTGGAGGAAACGTATGACAAAGAATCGAAAATGCGGTTTTCTTTAGATGAGCGCATTAAAGACTTGATGTTACAGACTAATAAAATAAGCAATGAAGCTAATAATTTAGCAAATGCTTTAAAAACAAACCATAAAAAACAAGGCGATTGGGGCGAGTTAATCTTAGAAAGCATATTACAAAAATCGGGACTGGTTAAAAACCGCGAATACCGTACACAAGCCAATTTAGTATCAACAGAGGGTAAAAATTTACGTCCGGATATTATTATTGACCTACCTAATAATCGATCTATAATAATCGATTCTAAAGTTTCGCTAAATGCTTATGATGCTTATTGCAATACAGAAAACAATGAGGAACAGAAAGTATTTTTAAACAATCATTTAAAGGCTTTGCAGTTACATATAGATGAGTTGAGTGCTAAAAATTATAACGATTTGGTTGAAGGACTAGATTTTACCATGTTGTTTATACCCATTGAACCTGCTTATTTACTGGCGATGCAAAGTGACGGCAATTTGTGGAGTGATGCTTACAAAAAACGTATTTTATTGATAAGTCCTACCAATTTAATTGCTTGCTTAAAACTTATTTCTGATTTATGGAATAAAGATCTACAAGATAAATCGGCAAAAAAAATAGTAAAGCAAGCCGAAAAAATTTATGAAAAAACAGTGCTTTTTACCAAAAGTTTTGAGCAAGTTGGTAAACAGATTCAACAAGCACAAGATTCTTACTTAAAAGCACAAAATCAGTTGAAAGATGGTAGAGGAAACATTCTGTCCCAAACAAATCATTTGTTGAAATACGGTATTTCTCCTAAAAATGTTTTGAATGATTTTAATGATGAAGATGATTCTGAATATTAAATATTAATCATACTTTCAAATTCTTTTCGTGTGCTAAACTAGTGAGAAGCTGAAACAAGTTCAGCTTGACAAAATAGTCGATTATTATTAAGAAAGGATAATTAGATTCTGAATTTATAGCATAAAAAAATCGAACGTAATGTTCGATTTTTTTATGCTGGATATTAAAACTAAACGTGTAACGCTCTGTTTTCTGTAGCAGCCAACGCAGCTTCTTTAATAGCTTCTGCAAACGTTGGGTGTGCATGCGACATACGAGAAATATCTTCTGCAGATGCTCGATATTCCATAGCAACAACAGCTTCTGCAATTAAATCGGCAGCACGGGCACCTACAATATGGAATCCTAAGATTTCATCGGTAGTTTTATCTGCTAAGATTTTTACAAATCCGTCTAAATCAGCACTTGCACGTGCACGACCTAATGCTTTAAATGGAAATTGACCTACTTTGTATTCTTTATTTTCAGCTTTTAACTGCTCTTCTGTTTTACCAACAGCAGCAACTTCAGGCCACGTGTAAACTACACCCGGAATTAAGTTGTAATCAATATGTGGTTTTTGACCTGCTAATTGTTCAGCAACCAAAACACCTTCTTCTTCTGCCTTGTGCGCCAACATTGCTCCACGAACAACATCGCCAATCGCATAAATGTTAGGAGCTGTTGTTTGTAAATGATCGTTTACCTCAACCTGACCTCTTTCGGTAATTTTAACTCCGGCTTTATCAGCGTTCAATCCATCAGTATACGGACGACGACCTACACAAACCAATGCATAATCTCCATCTAAAGAAATAACTTCGTTTTTAGCGTTTAAAGCTTCAACCAAAACAGCATCGCCGTTTCTTTCTA
>JBEBXJ010000069.1:0-11721 GCA_040391685.1 Paenimyroides baculatum | reverse complement strand
GTGTTCCAAACATTGTCTTTAATACCTTCTAAAACCAATAGATAAACGGCTTTGTTAATGGCTTCGGTAACTGCCATCTGTACGGGCTCGTTGTTGGTAATACCCACTTCGGCTTCCATTAATCGTTCTACATCAACATATCTGAACATGCTTGCGTTTATAGATTGTGAAAGGATGGTTTTAGAGGTGTAAACTGTTTTTAAGATTTTTCCGGAATTTGTAGAAACCGCACGTAAATATACTGTGATACGGTCTTGTCTGTATTCGCTTGAACCGCCAATGCCGAAATACCGTGCACCGGCACCGCCTGTTAGTATGTTGGTATCGTACGAAATTACGCCACCTTCCAGCAAAATGCCTGCAAAGAGTAGGGGTGGTAGGTTGTCTGCACCTTGACCATTTGAATATTCTTGACGGGTGGTTCTTATGATCTGTCTTTCGTTCAGTAGATTTCCTATATTTTCTCTTTCGATAGGAGAGAACCATTTACTATCTTCTAACGATTTTATCAAGATAGTTGTTAAACCTTGTGGTACAGCCGTGCTCCAGTTTGCACCCATGTTAGAAGCTTTGTACTGCCCGGTTTGATCTCTGAACTTATAAACCCCAACTACGATAGGATCTTGCGGAGCAGGTAGTTTTTTAAAATCTTTTTCAGACGGAGTTACTTCGCCAATTACAGAATATTCTTCTATTCCGGTAGGTGGTGTAAAAAAAACGCCGCAACTTTGAAGGGATACCAAAGAAATTAAAACAAGCAGACTATTTATTTTAGATAGTTTCATATGTTGTCGTGTGCTGGTTTATAGTATAATCTCGGTTGTTTCGCCGGTTTTGTTATCAATGATTCTAATAACTGTTCCGGTTCTTGTTTCGTCTATCGTAATAATTAGATCGCCAATTTCAAAGGTGCCTTCTTCCAAATTTCCAAGCTTTTCACTGTCTTCAAACAAACCTCTTGAAAGCTGCGATAAAATCTGCCGTTTTACCGTTTCGGAAAAATTATCCAACAAACTGCTGTTTGACGAGTTTTTGTTGTCATCGAATTTGTTCTGTGCGTTTGCCGATGCCAGTAAACCGCTGTAGTTAAGAGGGTTTCCGCCAAAATTCGGGTTTACAGGTGTATATACCAATTGCTGCCCAAAACCTGATGTACAAGCAAAAAGTAATATAAATAGGGTTGATATAGTAGTTTTCATGTTTATAGCTTGTTAGTATGTGAATTCATTTTTAAGTTTCCCCTTGCTGTTTGCATAACTTATAAGTCTTTGAAAGGTGAGGCCTACCTGTTCTTTGATAAACTCTTCATCGGGATTCGTGAAAAATTCAAAGATGAGGTCCTGATCTACCTTAACCTGTATAATGCTTGACAAGCCTCTGTGGGGCAGTTCGGATATGTTAATGATAAAATCGAACTTTGACGGGTACTGGTTGTAGGTTGAATAAAAAGCATCGTAATAATCTCTGCCCATTTTTGTTTTAGAATCATCTACAACAATTCCCTTCATAACCATTAAAGATGATTCTTTAATTGGTCGCAGTTCTTTAGTTATTATCTGTACGGAATCTTTTGTGATCAATTTGTTTGCAACTTCATCGCGAATAAAAAGTATTGCCGTTATTTTTTGTTTCCGTGTTTGGTTAATTGTGGTGTTTGATAAGCTTTCAACAGCGTTAGGTAATAATGTAAATTTGCCTTTTTGCTGGCTTACCGATAAGTTTTTGTCTGCGTCTGTTTTTTTAACAAGCAGCAAGTAATCTAATTCGTAATGATAAACGCCTTTGTTTTGAACTGTAGGCTTAAAGGTTAAGGTGTTTTCTGACTGTACTACTTCAATCTTTGCCACAATAAGGCTGTCTCTGTCTTCTTGCGCTACAGAAACCATAGAAAAAAAGGTACAAAACAATAAAACAATAAATCTGTTCATTAGTAATTTCTTATAATTACGGTTCGGTCATTTCCTTGCACATTTACAGACATGTTTTCCATAATACTGTTATTGCCGTAAATTTCAATGTAGTTGTTAGCGCCTTCCATGTTTATGTTAAGGTTAGAAGATTCTAATTTCGACGTTTCTGTATAATACAAAAGTTGATGGTCGCCGTTTTGGTTTACCTGCATCTGTTTACTTTCTATATCAGCCAGATTATAATTGCCAGTCTGCACTACGTACGTACCTTGTGTATAATTTAATCCGTTAAGAATTAAGGTTTCTGGATGGATCTTTTGCAATTGTTTTTCTTTAGCAGCATACGTATGTTGTGCCTGCTGTGCACTTGCAGCCGTTATACCGAAAAAAACTAAGGTCATAGGAACAATACTTTTTGTAAAATAAATAATTGAAGAAGCCATTTTTTGTACTGTTTTAGTTTAAAAAGTATTTATTAAAAAAAACTGCTCTAATAAAAATCGTAAATGGTTTCAGAAATTTATTAAGAACAGCTTTTTTAACAATTAAATGATAATATCTGTGAAGGCGATATTAGTTAGATTGAGTAACATTTGTAACGTTATTATTTCCAATTTGGGTTGCTTGACTGTAATGATCAAGACCACTTTGATTAATTGTTGCTCTGTTATAAATACCGTCTTGTGAAACAGAAGCAAAATGTGAATCTCCATTTTGAGTTAAACTAGTTTGATTGCGCTCTACATTTTGGTATATATAACCTTCATGAGTGTTACCAGTTTGATTAGTAACTGCCCAGTTAGAATCTCCGGTTTGGACTAATAATGCATCATTATTGTTTCCTGCATATTGTACAGTATATCCATAATTAGAATCTCCATTTTGACTTATAGTAGCATCATTTGAATCACCAGCATATTGATAAGATGTAGCTCTGTTAGAATCTCCGATTTGAGTGATTTCTGTTGTGTTTGAGCTGTTTTTCTGCATCACAGTTGATTTGTTTTGATCTCCAAGTTGAAATATAGAAGCACTATGATTGTCACCCACTTGTTGGATATCAGATTCGTTTAAGTTTCCTAGTTGAATAACAGATGCGTAAGTATCATTAGCTCTATCACTAGTGTTATATTTATCTACGTGTCTGTTGATAATTGAAGAGTTTTCATCACCTACCTGAATAACTTCTGAAGTGTTAAAGTTACCTATTGTATACTCTGTAGCAGTATTTTCATTACCTAATTGAGCAATTGTTAATTCATTACTCCTGTAGTTTTGAAATGTATCTACACTGTTATCATTACCAACTTGCGCTACAGTTGTAATATTGTTAACACCATTCAAAGTTACTTTAGTGTAGTTGTCATTACCAACTTGACCTGATGTAGAGGTGTTATTTCCAGTGTTTGATTGACTAACGATTAATTCGTTGTTGTCTCCAATTTGTCCAGCAGTAGAGGTGTTGTTGTTTGAAACACGAAGCGTTCCAGTAGTTTGTGAAATAGAAGCCGTGTTGTCAGTCCCAGATTGTACTAAAACAGATTCATTGTTTTCACCCCACTGATTAACCGTAGCAGTATTTTCATCTACTAATTGATAAATTGTAGATGAATTATCACTGCCTTTTTGAGTAGTTGCTAATTCGTTTCCATTACCAGCTTGTGTAGAATAAGAAACGTTTTCTTGTGCCATTGCAGAAGCTGTTGCTAAAAAGGCTACTGCAGCACTTAGTACTAATTTTTTCATGATGTAAATAATTAAATGTTAGTATTTCAAATTTATTACGTTTAATAAGGCTGAACAATCACTGTTTTATAGTATTTTAACAAAATACTCATAAACCATTACAGGTTTTCTATAACGAAAAACAGCAGGCTAGGTAACAAAAGGGTTGCAAAACTAATTCTACATTTATTGAGTAAGTGGTACTACAGTGTGTTGTTTTTAACTGTATTATTTTTGAATTGTTGACACGGTGAATTAAAAACAAAAACATTGGGTAATAGCTTTTCTTGTTTTACTTTGGATATATAGGGAATTGAAAAAAAGAGAGATGGTTATTGTTGTTAGTAGTTAAAACGGGAGATGAAAAATTTCCCGCTTTTTTGTGGATAATTCAACCAAGAATCACTCTTTTTTAAGAGGAGGGTGAATAATATCCAGAACCCGAAATTATATTAAGAAAAGGGGAGAGCTAAAAAAGCAAAAGCGAGGAATTCTATTCCCCGCTCTTGTTTTTATATCTGTTTAATAGTTCGTTAAAAACCGCTTTAAGATAATTTTTGTTTTCATCGGTAAACGGCAACGTAGCATCGTTAATTAGTTGTTGTAAATTAAGTGGATTGGTTTTAAGCTGATCATCACTTAAAATAATGGCATCAGGATAGTTTTCGTGTAATAACTTGTCTAACTGATATAAAGCTTTTGTATGAAGACGATTGTTGCTGTTGTATTCAAAAAGCAGGGTACTGTAAATATAATCGTAATCTATAAATTCTTGCTGAATGTTTTGCAGGTTAAGCGGCACCATTGAATCATCAACATCAAAAGATTGTCGGGTTGCCACGTTTACATTGTCTATATTTTTAATTTGATTTTTATGTTTGCTGTGCAGCATTTTTAAAGCCTGTGCAAACTGCTGTTTGGTCCATTCACTACTTTTTACTTTTTGGCGGTATCCTTTAACCAACTCTTCAAATCCAAGTTTTATCAAATCTTTTTCAATACTGCTTTTAAAAAACGAAAACATATTTTATCAATTTAAATCGAACAAAAAATCCCGATTATTTCTTACCGCTATGAAAACGGCGTATCTCTCTTAACAATTCAGACGAATAAACAAAATCAACAATGTCCTCATTATCGGTAACCATGATTTCTTTACTGGTGCCTTCCCAAACTAATTTACCATCTTTTAAAAACACTATGTGTTCGCCAATTTGCAATACCGAGTTCATATCATGCGTGTTAATTACAGTTGTAATGTTATATTCATGAGTAATTTCCTGAATTAGTTCATCAATTACAATGGCAGTTTTAGGATCTAAACCAGAATTAGGCTCATCGCAAAATAAATATTTAGGATTATTCACAATAGCACGTGCAATGGCAACACGTTTTTGCATACCACCCGAAATTTCCGAAGGCATTTTTTTATTGGCATCAATCAGTTCTACTCGATCAATCACTTCCTGAACCCGATCCCTAATTTCTGCATTTGATTTGGTAGTGAACATTTTTAATGGAAATCCAATGTTTTCTTCCACTGTCATAGAATCAAACAGGGCACTTCCCTGAAAAACCATTCCCATTTCGGTTCTTAAATTTCGTTTTTCGTTTGGATCCAACGTAGCAAAATCTCTTCCGTCAAACAAAATCTGTCCGCTGTCCGGCAAATGTACACCCAATAGCGTTTTTAGCATTACAGTTTTACCCGAACCCGACTGACCAATGATCAGGTTGGTTTTACCGGCTTCGTAGGTGGTGGTAATTCCTTTTAAAACCTCTTTTTCGTCAAAAGATTTTTTTAAGTCTTTAACTTCTATCATTAGGCTAATAGCATTTGGGTTAGGATGTAGTTACAGATAATGATGGCAATAGACGTCCAAACGAACGATTTTGTTGATGCCTTACCAACTTCGAGTGCGCCGCCTTCCATGTAATATCCGTAGAACGACGGTACGGTGGCTAATATAAATCCAAAAACGGCTGTTTTTATGAAGGCATAAACCACGTGAAAGGGTTGAAAATCGTCTTGTAATCCTTTTACAAATTCTTCGGCTGCTAAATATCCACCAAGAGATCCTGCTATGTATCCGCCAAAAATGCCAATAAACATACTCAGTGCAATAACAAAAGGGTAGGTGATGGATGCTATTAATTTAGGAAAAACAAGGTAATTTAATGGGTTTATTCCCATTACTTCCAAGGCGTCAATTTGCTCTGTAACTCTCATGGTTCCTATACTTGATGTTATGTAAGAACCCATTCTACCTGCCATGATAATTGATACGAATGTAGGCGAAAATTCTAAAATAATAGACTGTCTTGCTGTAAAACCAATTAAATATTTAGGAATAATAGGGTTGTTTAAGTTTAAGGCTGTTTGTATGGTTACAACCGCACCAATGAAAAACGATAAAAATGCTACAATTCCCAAGGAGCCAATAATCAACTCATCGATTTCCTTAAAAATAAGATTTTTCATAATACGCCATTTTGTTGGTCGTCTGAAAATTTCGGCCAGCATAATGAAGTACTTACCAATGTTACTCAACATTTTGATCATACCACAATTTTAATCTGCTAATTTACCAAATAAAATTATATTTTACCCGTGTAAAAGTAAAAGATATAGTTTTAAAAATGTATTTTTGACAGGCTTTTAACTACACTTATTTATGAAGCAACTTTCTGTAATTGTTCCGGTTTACAACGAAGAACAAAGCATTGATATCTTTTTTTGCGCTTTTATGGAGTTTAAGGATACTTTAGTTGAGAAAGGATATACCGCAAACGTTTTATTTGTGGATGACGGCAGTAAAGACAAAACGGCTGATATTTTAAGCAGACTTACCGCCAGCAATACTTGTTGCAGTGCCATTGTTTTTTCTAGAAACTTTGGGAAAGAAGCAGCTTTATTTGCCGGTTTGAAAAATTGCGATGGCGATTTGATTATTCCTATGGATGTAGATTTGCAAGATCCTTTCGAATTGATTTTTGAAATGATTACGGCTTACGAAAAAGGTGCCGATGTTGTTTTGGCACGTAGAGCCAACAGGGGAACCGATACTTTTGTAAAACGATTTTCAGCACAATGGTTTTACAGGTTGAACAATAAAATGTCGACCTTAAAACTGGAAGAAAATGTTGGAGATTTTAGGCTAATGACACGACAGGTTGTAAATGAAATTATTAGTTTGCAGGAAAACCAGCTGTTTATGAAAGGATTAATGAGCTGGGTTGGTTTTGAAACAGTAGTTGTAAATTACAGCCGTCCCGGTCGTACACAAGGTAAAACCAAATTCAACTACATTAAGTTATGGAACCTGGCAGTGCAGGGTATCACCTCTTTTTCTACCTTACCATTAAAAGTTTGGACCTATTTTGGCAGTATCATTGCGTTGCTTTCTTTTTTATACGGATTGAAAATTATTGTTGAAAAACTGTTTTTCGGCATTAATGCATCAGGATACGCATCATTAATGGTTGCAATACTTTTTTTTGGTGGTGTACAGTTAATTGGTATTGGCGTATTGGGTGAATATCTGGGCAGAACCTACCTGGAAACCAAACGCAGACCGCGCTATATCATAAAAAAGAAAATAAAAGGGGATGAAAATTAAAGAATTAGAACCTTTACTTAAAGAAAAAAAGTCACTGTACATAACGTTGGTATTATCGGTGATTTACATAATTCCACTTTTAATAGCAGATTATGATTATTTAGATGATTTTGGAAGAAATTTATACGGATACGGATGGCAGCATGATGGCAGATTCATAGCTACTTTACTAGCTAAATTATGGTCATTAAATAGTGCTGCTTTTTCAATATTTCCTTTTTCATTAATTTTTAGTGCTTTAATAATGGGGTTTACGGGGTATTTACTTACGTATTTTTTTGATTTAGAGAAGAATAAAATAATAAAATGGTCTTCGTTATTAATTGCAACAATGCCCACTTTTTTAGGGAACTTAGTTTTTAAGTTTGATTGTTTACCAATGTCGTTATCATTATTAACAATTGTATTTCCTTATTTATTTTACAATTCGCGGGTGAAGTTTTTTATATTATCTGTGACAGGCATTTTTTTATCGCTGGGTTTATATCAAAGTAGTGCAACATGTTATTTCATTGTTGGTTCTTTGTTTTTAATCCAAGCATTATTAAATGCTAATTGGAAAGTGTTTTTTACACAATCTATTCTTTTTATTTCGAGTTTTTTTCTAGCGTTTTTAGGATATATGGCAGTGGTTAAATTTGCAGAGTTGCCTGTGTCAAACAGAATTGAAACCATTTTAGGAAAAGAGCATTTTATAGAATTATTAACAGCAAATAATGAAATTTTTCTACAGCGTTTGGATCTGCTTTTTAATTCTGGTAATTATCGCTACATTATTCTCTTTTTTTGTACAGTCAGTGCCTTTGGATTTGTTTATTATATCTGTTCAAATTTTAAAAATCTAACTAAAATAGTTGTGCTATTACCGATACTTTTTATTGTAATCATTAATTTTTGGCTTATTTCAAGCGTAAACATTATTTTAAAAGAATCTTATTGGGATTTGCGTACCTTTTGTGGTTTAGGTTTCTTGCTTATTATTATTGTTTTTTTTCAAAAATATTTGAAAGGAATGTTGCTTGATTTAAGCAGGTTTACAACCTTTTTAGTAGTTGCATTTTCGTTTGTGTTAATGGCACAATTTGGTAGAGTGCTGACAAATCAAAACCAATTTCAGCATACAATAGTTAATGATTTGAAGGTGCATTTTAAAGATGAAACAATAAAAAAAGTGGTGTTAATTGGAACTTTGAAAATAGCTCCGAAAAATGAATTTGCATACTTTAAATTTCCGCTTTTTAAAAATATATTAGGAAGTCCAATCGGTCAGTTTTCTGTATGGAGTAAAGATGCTTTAAATGTAAATGGTATGTTAGCAAAGGTTAAAATAATACCGACTGCAGACTTAGTATGTAAGGGAGAAATTATAGATAGAACACAATACTATTATGTCAGAAGATTAGATGCTGAAACATTAATTATTGATTTTAATAAAAATAATTAATTGATTTAAAACAACTTCTCCTTAATCTTTTTCCAACGATATGTTCGTATAAATTTAGCCTGATCGGTAGTAACCAGTAATGGAGTGTTTTTGTTTTTAGCTTTAAAATATCCTTTCAAATAATCAATAAAAAGTAAAGGTTTTTGTTTGCGTAAGGCTAATTTTATACTCGCAATTGCGGTTATCCAAAAGCCGTAGCCCAAAGTGTAAAATGCTTCGCCTTGTTTGTATTGAGCAGTTTTATCATAGGTTGCTCCGGTTGGTTTTAAATGCTTAACCTTTAAATCTTTTAAAGTAATAATTTGCCAGTTGTAGTATCTGCATAAAAGCTCGTCAACCGTATCCCAGCCCATTGCCTGACGCAATCCGCCAATTTCCAAAAAGCATTCTTTTCGGTACGCTTTAAAGGCACCGCGAATATGGTCTTTATCGGTTAAATTTTCTAAAATCCATGTACCGTTTTTTTCGATATAGGCAAAACCGCCAACCATTCCAATTCGGTTGTTTTTATTGAATGTTTCAATGATACGTTCAAAATAATTGGCAGGAAGAATTAAATCGGCATCTAATTTTACAATAATATCAAACGAATCGTCTAACATTTCATACCCTTTATTAAAGGCGCGAATAACTTTGCTTCCGGGTAAATGTTTGTTTTCAGACTCATTAAAAACATGGGAAATATTCGCATGTTTCTTTTCAAAATCAGCAATAATATCAGCAGTTCCATCGGTAGAATTATCGTTTACCATTACAATTTTATCAGGCATAACGGTTTGCTGTACCAATGAATTGAGTGTTTTGGCAATAAAAGCTTCTTCGTTATAAGTCGGGATTACGCAATAAACTTTCATACTAAATTTTTTCTGCTAAAATCATGTAATAACGCGGAGTGAATTTTCGCAATAAAGGCCGAATTCCTATTTTATTCACCGCATGCGCCCATTTTTTTCGAGCCGTAATTTTATAACCACATTTTTCAAGCAGCCAGTCCAATTGCCAGTCTTCAAACTCGTGGTAATGTCTATCCCAAACATCTGTTTTGCTGCGATAAGCCGGCGAAAACCATAAACGTAATGGAACCGAAATAACAATTTTTTGCGCTTTACAGTTTTGTAAAACAGTATAAGGATTTAACAGATGTTCAAAAATTTCAAAAGCGGTAAGTACGTCATAATCCAGATCTGTCAACTGACTTTGATCTTCGTCTAAATCCTCTCCGCGGGTATTTTGTACGTTAAATCCTTCCTCTTTCATCAATGCAGATAGCGGATTTTCTACACCTAAATCTAAAATTCTGGAGTCTTTAGAAATGTATTGGTTCAAAAAATCTATTGTAATTTGAAAGCGTTGTTTCGGATAGGTTTTTTCGTACATAATAGAAAATTGTGATTGGTAAAAGTAATTAAAATCAATTTAAAGATTAACGATTATATTTGTAAAAAATGTAAAATGGATACCAAGTTTTCTAGCAAACAGGCTTTGTGGTTTACGCTGATAAATTATTTTGGCGTGCTTATCGGTACGGTATCTACCTTGTTTATCTATCCGTACGACAAGGATTTGTTAGGAATCATTCGTTTTATCGATGGTTTTGCGCAGATACTTTACCCCATTATGGTTTTGGGAGCATCTACCGCCTTATTGAACTTTCAACCAAAGCTTAACGATCTGCTGCAGCGTAAATTATTTTCTTACAGTATGATTTCTATTGTTTGGATGATTTTTTTCTGTGCCATTGGCGTAAGCGTTGTTTATTGGTTTGATTGGTTGGAAAACAAACAATATTTTATTTACGGATTTTTTATAGCGATCTGTCTGGCGTATGTTGATTTGTTTAAACGACAGGCTACTAATCTTCAAAAGCTTTCAATTCCTACTTTCTACGAAAAAATTATTCCTAAAATCACATTGCCGTTAGCTTTTGTATTGATTTTATATTACGGCTTTACAGAAATACAAGGATTGTTTTTTTACACAATTTCATTTGCAGTTATGTTGCTGGCAACAGGTTTTTATCTTTTCAAATACTTTAAACCGGTATATACTTTAAACTATAAAGATTTATTTCAAGAGATACCCAAAAAACAGTATTATCAGTACAGTCTGTACGCGTTTTCGGCAAGTTTAGGATCTTTTTTTGCATTTAGAATTGATTCGCTTATGATTCCACAATTCATATCGAATGCTGCTAACGGAGATTTTAATATTGGAGTAAATTTGGCAAATGCCTTAATGATTCCTGCAGCCGGAGTATTTGCTTTATACAGTCCGTTAATATCCCAATCATTAAAGAAAAACGATTTGTCGGTTTTAAAGATAAAGTATGCCGATGTTGCCAAAAACCTATTTTTTATAGGAATTCTAATGTATGGATGTGTGCTTTTGGGAATGAAAGATTTCTTTGAGATCTTACCAACTTCAGATAAATTAATACCCGTTTTGCCCGTATTGTACATTTTAGGAGGAAATGTGGTATTAAACATGGCAACCGGTTTTAATACCGAAATTATTGCCTACTCAAAATTTTATCGATTTAATTTAATAGCGATAGTATTGCTGGCGATTTTAAACGTTGGTTTGAACTATTACGTTTTAACACAGACCAATTACGGAATCATTGGCGTTGCATGGGTATCTTTTTTTGCTATGATGGTTTTTAACATCACCAAATTGTGGTTCATTTACCGCAAATTTAATATACTACCAATAAATGTCAATTATATAAAAACCATTGTAAGCAGTTTGGTTCTGTTAACCATTGCTTTTGCTTTGCCTTTAAGCATTTTTGGAATGTTCGGTTTTATTGTCCGTTGTGGTTTCTTCGCACTTGCTTTTATGCTGTTGATTTACAACACCGGCTGGGTACAAGAATTTAATAATAACGTGGAGAAAGTGCTGAAACTGGTTTTAAGAAAATAAACAGCTACAATACACTTTAGGTTGTTAATTCAAAATCTTCTAAAATAAAAAAGGCGAGTTGCCCCGCCTTAAATGTTTTCACAACGGAATAATCCTTATT
>JBEBXJ010000068.1:0-11747 GCA_040391685.1 Paenimyroides baculatum | reverse complement strand
CTTCCAGATTTTCGGGAAGTACATCAAAAGTTCTGAGTGTGTGATTGATTGTGAGTTCCATTCCTAAATTTTTAAATAAACTTTAGGAATGTCCATCATTGTACAATAGAATGTACAGCAAAAGTCATCTCACTTTTCCCTACGCTGGTATAATCCAGATCAGGTTCAAAGGGTAAAATCTCAGTCTGCATATCACAGACACCCCTAAAGTATGAGGCGAAGTTAGTTATTTTTTTAGAATGAACAAATTAACCCTTGGTGTTTTTATTAGAATAAGATACAAAAAGCCATTTACATATCAACGATTCAGTAACCAAGGATCAACACGTTGAAATCTTAATGTCGGGGTCAGTACTCCTCTTGAATTTGAATATGATTTAAATCGTGGTTACACGGTTTTACGATAATCGAATGTATTCGATAAATGCAAGGAGATGTGGAGATTCCGGTTTTTCTGCTTTATTAAGAAGATAATTCGGTATTTTAAGTTTTTGGTAAACCAGGAACTGGTGCATAGGTATGGCTGGCAAAACCAACAGTTTTGGGAACATGCCGTTCCTAAAACTTCTAAAAATGGTCTGCCCAGAATCAACCTTACGTTTCGCAGGGTCAATTAGGTAAAGCACAAACTTTTTAGAAAAAAAACAAAACGACATTTATTGTCAGAAAACGACTAATTAATATTGTAAATTTGAACTAAATAGTATAAAGATTTGAAACAACAGCAATTACGACATATCACCCTGGAAAGTCAGGGACTTTTATACAAGGCGCCATTCGGGAAAGGGAAGCAGGCGGTGTTGCGTGCTCTGGAACATCTCGGTTATTTACAGATAGATACGCTCTCTGTTGTGGAACGGGCACATCATCATACGCTCTGGACCCGCATTCCGGACTATAAAACGGAATATCTCGATGATCTGGTAAAAGAACGAAAGGTTTTTGAGCACTGGTTCCATGCTGCTTCGTACCTGCCAATGAAAGATTTTCGGTTTGCACTGCCTAAAATGTTGGAAATTAAACAGAACGGTTCCCAATACTACAATGCTGATACAAGAGTAATGCAGTATGTAATGGATACCATACGTAACGAAGGCCCAAAAAGAGCCGGTGATTTTGAAAATGAAGGTAAAAAACCGGGCAGCTGGTGGAATTGGAAACCGGCAAAACTGGCGCTTGAACGATTATTTATGCAGGGAGACCTCATGATTTGTGAAAGAAACGGTATGTTGAAAAAGTATGATATTGCCGAAAGGGTACTGCCCGCAACTGTTGATCTTTCTGTGCCTTCTCCAGTTGAATTTGCGGAATATCTGGTAAAAACATATTTGCGGGCTTACGGCTTTACCGGCATTAAACAGATTACATATCTTAAAACAGGCGCGGCAGTTCGCTCCAATGTGAACGAAATACTGAATTCAATGCTTCAGGAAGGTGTTGTGCAGAAGGTTGTCAGCAAAGATTTTCCTTCTGTATTCGTTCAAGACAGCCTAGTGGAAAAATCGTTTCAAAAAAGTGTTCCGTCGGTACGGCTGCTTTCTCCGTTTGACAATTCCATTATCCATCGCGACCGTATAACGCAGTTTTTCGGTTTTGATTACCGTCTGGAATGTTACGTTCCAAAAGATAAAAGACGGTATGGTTATTTCTGCCTGCCTGTATTATTTGGTGATACGTTTATAGGCAGGGTTGATTGCAAGGCACACCGCAAAGAAAAACTGTTTGAAATAATACACCTGCATATCGAAAATAAAAATACAGGTATTGAACTCTGGGGAGAACTTTTTATAAGGGCAGTCAAAGATTTTGCTGTTTTTAATGGTTGTGATTCCATAGTATTGCAGCAGGTGAGTCCTTCAAAATTAACAGAAGAGTTAAACCGGATGCTACAGAATAACGGCTGATGTTGTTTTGGATGAACTTTGTAAAGCGTTTTCAGTGAAACAATAAATAAATTAAAACGGACAACGGTAAATGAATAAAACGGAATATACGATAGTGGATATTGAAACCACGGGGAGGAATGCCGGAGGAAGCTGCATTAAGCATTTTAAAAGCATCATCGGTTTAACTCCTTTCAAATTCAAACAAAGCAGCAACGTTTTAGTGAAATAATCATAAAAACAGTGCTGCTTGTGAAAAGTATTTTATTGATTTAAAAGCTCTCCTTCAATTTCATGTAACTGATTTTCGATAGAAATTTTATCGACACAAAAATAAACTGTGTCGTTTTTAAATAAATCCTTGTAATAGGCAATTCCATCCAATAAATTTTTACGAATTTTCTGCTGTTTTTTCATTTTAAGGTCAGATTGTTCCGCTTGTGCATTTTTTTGCTCTTTTTTATAATGGTCCAGATACATTCTTAATTCCTTTATAAATACATGCGGTCGGTTTTCAACATCAATAATATTTTCCCTACCATAAATATGGTTGACCATTTGTTTTAACAACACTTCTTTGGTAAAATAGGCAATATTTGGTCCGGGACAGATCACAACTCCTTGTTGTTCGCCTTTTAAGGGTAGTTGGTGATCCATTAAAGCGGCACTCGCCAAGCCTACACACAAACAGGCTTTTTCGGTGATTTCTGTAAAATTTTCCTGATATGCTTCGTCGCTTAAATTCATCTCGGTCAATTCTGCCAATGCTTTCTGCTGATATTTTCGCGATGCCGTGCAAAGTCCTTCTTCTGAATATTTTTTGTTTAACGCCAGATATTTTCGTGGACACGAACTTCCTTCTTTATTGGTTGCGATTCGTTTCTGTTTTATAAATTCGTTGGTAGTGCCTTTTATATTGTTAAACGGAATGCCTAATGGCGAGATAGTACTTAAGTATAAATCGTTTTCTTTAGCCGATGCCAAAAGCTTTCTGGTTGCTTCGTCTGTAGATGTTGCTTCGGGAACCAGTAAAAAAGGTGATCCCCAGCCAACGGAATCCAACTGATAATGAGCTAAAAGAAAATCATGTTCTAAAGCTGTACCCACACCGCCTTGAGCAGTTATTTTAATGTTTAATGGTTGTTCAGGAACGTGTTTTCCTTTTTGTTCTAAGGCTTTACAGAATAGTTCGTGCATAGAAATTTTTAGTTCTTCACGTTTTTGTTTGAATTCATCCAAAATAGTTCCCATTAAAAAACCTTCGGTAGCAAAAGCGTGTCCTCCGCAGTTAAGTCCGGATTCAATACGGTATTCCGAAATCCATAAACCTTTCTTCGCTAAAAAACTGCCCTGTATAAAAGCAGAACGATAATCGCTGACTTTTAAAATGATCTTTTTCTGAAGCTGATTTTGTTCATCAGGATAAAAAGCATCAAAACTTTCAAAATAACCAAACAATCTCGGATTCATTCCAGCGGATAAAACTACCGAAGCATTAACGGTACTTTCTGCAAAACCGCGCAGGGCAGAATGTGCATCGTTATAAATTGCCGGACGGGGTACTTTGTTTTCGTACGTTTCACGATCTACTTTTGTCATAATATTAACGTCGATAGATCCGGGAGTAAGGTGCTGGTCTAAAAAGGCTTTTAATTTTGTAAGCGGTTCGCTGCCTTCCAAATGTTTTTGCAGATTTTCTCTGATTTCTGATGTACGAGGTAAAAGATCGATATAATTCTTTATGGCTTCTTTATTTTGAATCAACTGTTCCTTTAAATGTTCAAATTTTCGTTTAACAATGGTATCCAGCGTATTCAGGTACGAAGTTATTCTCTGGGCTCTGAAATCTTCTGCTTTTTTACTGATTTCCTTGTAAGGAAGTTGAAATTTTTTTGTGTACAAACGGTTCATCTGCTCAATCAGTTCGTCATCCATCACCGAAATAACAGACGAAATACCGTAATGTGCCACGCGAATCGGTGTATCGATTGTATAGGCAAGTCCCATCACTGGAATATGAAAAGTATGTATGTTGGGAATTTTCATGAAAATGATTTTAATTGTTGCGAAGTTTTAGATAAAAAATAGTTTTTTTACTGATAAAAATCATTGTAAATCTGATATCACATTTAAGATTTGATCTTTAAATATTTCAAAAAGCGTATTTTTGAATAAATCAATCAATCATAAAAACGATTACCGAAACAGAAAATTCTATGTATAATTTTAGAAATGATTATTCCGAAGGTGTGCATCCAAACATCTTTCATAAGCTTATAGAAACAAATTTACAGCAGCAGCCGGGCTACGGCGAAGACGAATATTCTTTACTAGCAAAGCAGATTCTTCAGCAGAAAATAGAAAATTGTGATGCGGCAATTTATTTTGTTTCGGGTGGTACACAGACCAATTTGCTGGTTGTTTCGGCGCTGCTAAAAATTCACGAAGCGGTGATAAGCGCGCATACAGGACATATTTTTTCGCACGAAACTGGTGCGATCGAAGCTGTCGGGCATCGAATTATCACGGTAGAGCCATCAAACGGGAAATTGCACCCTGAAGCAATCCGAAATGCTCTAAAAGAATATACTTTAAGACCGCATGTTGTAAAACCCAGAATGGTTTATATTTCAAACGCAACCGAGATCGGATCAATATACAGTAAGGCAGAACTTGTTGAATTATCAGCATTTTGCAAGGCGAACGATTTATTACTTTTTATGGATGGAGCCCGTTTGGGAAATGCGTTAATGGCAGAAAATAACGATGTAACATTGGCAGATATTTCTCAGCTTACCGATGTTTTCTATATTGGCGGAACAAAAAACGGAGCCTTGTTGGGCGAAGCTATTGTGTTTAATAATCCGTTATTAGCACCCGAATTTGATTATGTGCTGAAACAGAAAGGTGCTTTATTGGCAAAAGGACGTTTGTTAGGAATTCAGTTTTTAGAACTGTTTAAAGATGATTTGTATTTTCAACTGGCAAAACACGCCAATACAATGGCTAAAAAAATAGCCGATGCCGTAAAAGAATGCGGGTATTTGTTTTTGACTGATCCTGTTACCAATCAGATTTTCCCTGTGCTGCCTAAAAAGGTAATCGAGCAGTTGGAAACTAAATATCTTTTCTATCAGTGGAAAGAAATTGATGATGAAAACACAGCAGTACGATTAATAACTTCTTGGGCAACTAATGAGGAAATCGTTAATGAGTTTGTTGTAGATTTAAAAGAAGCATCGGACTTTGATAATAAACTAATCTGATTATCTGTTATCAATCAATAATCTACAAATTTGTCAAGCTGAACTTGATTAATTTCGCTCAGTTAGCAAGCTCGGGTCAGCTTCTCATTATTTTCATAAAGTTTGAGATTTCGGATCAAGTCTGGAATAACAAGAATAAGAGTAAAAGTATACTTGTGATTAAAATGATTTTAGTTTTATTTATTCTGGTTTTTTATTACCTTAATCAAAAAATATGTTTTTCACTGGATCCCGACTGTTTTATGATCGCTATCGCTTAAATGCATCCAAAGGAAATTTTCAATTGAAGCTCACTCCCGAACAAATGATTTATCAGTTTGCGGATGCTATTGCAAAGGTTTTTCCCATTTTTAACAAACTGCCTCATAAGTTTAAACTTAATTTTAGCAAGCGTATTTTAAATTTTTTAAAACAGTACGCGTTTATAGCCAAAGAAAACGCACCCTTAACTAACGCGCATAAAGTTGCTATTGCAGCAAGTTATGTGAAGCTTACATTGGGATATAAACAATTTTTAATCAACACCTTTGATAAAATCATGGTGTATCCGACAGCACAATACTTTCCGCATTTAGATGAAACCCATACGGGGCATTTTAATCCGAAAATGAAAGCTGTTATGTTGGCTTTAGATGAATTTGAACGCGATATTTATTATAACGAAGACGGTAAAGATGTAGCGTTGCATGAGTTCACCCATGCCTTGTGTTTTGAAATGTTACAAACTTATGCTAGGCACCCCGATGCCGATCACTTTAAAAAAGGATTCCATTTAATTCATGAATGGATGGAAGTACCCCAGCATAAAGTACAGATTGGTCAAATGGATTTTTTACGTGCTTATGCGTTTACCGATCGGTTGGAGTTAGTTTCAGTTTTAATTGAATTGTTTTTTGAGAAAGAAGCTGTTTTTAAAGAGCGTTTTCCCGATTTGTTCGTGTATGTAGGTGGTATGATTAAACATCCGAAAACTAAATAACTTGCCGGCAGGTTTTAATGGAATTATCTTGGTTATTTACTATATCCTTGTTTTATTGTATAATGCACGACCCAACGTGTAAAAACCGTTGTGGTTATTTCTTACTTAAAAATCAATTCCATAATGGATCTCTATCAAGAGTAATCTGTTCCTTTTTCCATTTTGCAACGGTGTTCCTGCTTAGTTTGAAATGACTTGCAAGCTCGGTATTATTCAGCTGATGTTCTTTTTGATATTGTAATATTCGCACTATGGTTTCCTCATCATATGAGCGAAATGACTGGTTTTTATTTAACACCTCCAATCTTTTCCTGCTGAAAATAATCTCATTCAGCCGGATTACATCCAGAGATTCAATTTTTGATTTATTCAATATAGCTTCACACGCCTGTTTTTTTTCCGGATATTTCTTGTTTAGAAGATCTGTATATATTTTTTTATAATTTGGTATCATTCTGTTTTTGGTATTTTTGAACCCATCGGTGTATGGTTGTTTTAGGTATATTGTATTCTTTTATTATTTCACTTATACTCTTCTCCCCGGTTTTAATCAGTTCTAAAACAAATTCAATTATCTCAACAGTATAAATATTCTTTTTAAATCGTGGAATTTTACTTTCTTTTTTATTTTCCAGACGATTCTTTGCAGAGTATGTAGAAGAGTATAAGACAAGATGATGAGTGTATAGACGAAAAAAATCATACTCTAAAAGCTTGCTCCAAAGTAAAAGCAACTCTGTACTCATATCTTTTGATTCATACATCTTTTCTATTTCATCTGTACTTTTATTTAAAAATTTACTGATACGCTGTTCTTCTATCTCTTTTTCCTGAGTGATTTTAAGAATAACCGAACCAATATGTATCTCTTTAAAATTAGAATGCATTTTATAAGTAATAGGTTTATATTAAATCTACCAGATAATGCCTGGGCATTATCTGGTTAAATTTCAATTACATCTCCATAATAATAAATTCGGATCTGCGGTTTGCCTGATGTGCTTCTTCACTGCACTTCACACCGTCTGCACATTCGTTGATCAATTGACGTTCACCGTAGCCTTTCGCCGTTAAGCGCGATGCTTCGATGCCTTGTGAGATCAACCACTCTCGAGTCGATTTCGCCCGTCCGTCTGATAACTTGTCGTTATACTTGTGCGATGCACGACTGTCGGTATGCGAACGGATATCGATCTTCATTGTCGGGTATTCTTCCAACACTGCCAGTACTTTTGCAAGCTCTGCCGCCGCATCAGGACGGATGTTGTACTTGTCCAGATCAAAGTAGATAGGGTTCAGCTTTAATACCTTAAACAAATCGTCGCCTTTCTTCACTTCGGTTTTCTTACGTTCCAATACAATGGTATGTTCGGTTACACCGCTTTCTTTGTTCATCAGTACAAAATCCTCTTTGGTGGTGTACTCGTTCTTTTCCACCTTTAATCGGTAACCTTCGCCACACTTGAATTCGTTGTTAAACACGTAACCGTTGTTTTGGTAGCGGTTGCTTGTTTCCAACTCGTTGTACAATCGGTCGTACAAGGTTACGGTAGCATCGGGTATGATGTTGCGTGTTTTGAAATCCACTACCGTTAACAGCAGTTTCTGCATACATTCCAACTGCAACGGTTTGGTTTCGTAAAAACTGTAAATATCATCGTTCCCTGCTCCGCCTTCACGGTTGCTTGAGAAGAATCCCTGTTTTGTGGTTGGATCGATATAATATGCAAAATCGTCTGAATTGCCGTTGATCGGTGCCCCTACATTATGGATCTCACCAGGATTGCTGTTTCTGTCCAACTTCGTTGCATAAACATCTAATCCGCCTAAACCTACCCTGCCGTCGCTTGAAAAATACAGTTCATTAGTTTCCGTTACATAAGGAAACGTCTCTCTTGCTTCGGTGTTGATCGCAGATCCCATGTTCACCGGTCCGCCAAAAGCACCCGATGGATGAATCGCTACCTGCCATAAATCGGATCCACCGAATCCACCCGGACGATCGCTTGCAAAGTACATTGTTGCCTCGTCTTTACTTAAGGTTGGATGTGCCGTGTTGAAGCCATCGCCGTTAAAAGGGAGTTCGTTTACGTTTTCCCATTTTCCGTTTACGTTTTCTGCACGGTAAATCTTCAGGTTCGTATTCTTGTCGGAATCGTACTTACGGGTATTGTTGATGTAGTTGTTTCTGGTGAAATACATCGTGCTGCCGTCTTTGGTTATAACTGCCGTTGATTCGTTTAGTGGTGATTTTACTTTGCCTTTGATACGCTTCACGTTATCGGTGTTGCCGTTGGATACTTCTGCCGTGTAAAGGCTGGTAAAGGCATCGCCTGTCCAGGTATGTTCATGTTTACTTAAGCTGCCCGTATCACGCGCGCTGGTAAAGTACAAACGGTTATTATGCACGTAGCTGCCATAGTCGGAAAACTGCGTGTTGATCGATAAATTCGTTACCTTATCGTATCTGCCCGAATTGTCGCGGATCTGTTTTTCCAGTTCGGCTTCGTTCTTGCGTACCTGTGCGATCTGCGTTTGGTTTCCTGCCTTATTTACAAACTGCTTGTAGTAGCTTTTAGATTCAGCTTCCTTACCCGTGTGCTGCAATGTCTGTGCATAACGGTAATAGTATTCGCTGGCGGTATCTTCAGTTGAAAACTCTCTGAATAAGTGTTCGTAGTGTTTTTCAGCTTCGGCATAACGTGCATTAAAATAATACGCATTGCCCAACTTTTCTAACAAATCTTTACTTACGTAACCGCGTTTAGCTACTTTTTCGTATATATCCAGGGCATCAATGTATGCCCATTGATCGTACTGTTTGTTGGCTTTGTTTAAACCTGTCTGTGCTTGTGCTCCCGTATTCCCCATTAAAAAGGCGGTGAACAAGGCTACTGTATATATCCCTTTTTTCATATTTCTTTCCTTTTTAATACCTCACAAAAATTAATCATAACGAGATGTTTTCCTTTTAACCACATAGTTTCTTTACTTTCTATTGTTTCTATTTAAGCTTACATAGTTTTGTTTTTAAAAACAAAACACAAACTGGTCTTATGTATTTCAATGAAGTTGAAAGCTCTAAAAGCGGATACAATTGTTTATCATTTTTATCACTTTTCAAATCTATGTGGCTATGTGGTAAATCCTTTTTTTTTGTGTGTATTAGTTATTTTTAGAAGAAGCGTGGCGAGTTCACGCGACGGTATTTGTTAAACAATTCAAAACGCATAAAGATCTCGTGCGAGCCGTTATTGTAACGTTTCAAGGCTTTAATGTCGCTGTCGTAACTATAACCTATGAACATTCCTTTGTTAATCTGGAAGCCTACCAAAGCGCTCCATGCCGCATCCCATCGGTACGCCGCCCCTACGGTAAATTTGTCGTGGATCAGGAAATTTCCTGTTACATCAGCCTGCAATGGTGCGCCTTCTACCGCTTTTAATAAAAATGCCGGTTTAAATTTCAACATAGGGTTCAGTTCAAATACGTGCCCTCCCATTAAGTAGTAATGCATTTTTTGCTGCATGGTACTCTGGATGTTGTTGTAACGCGTGCTTTCAAGAAAGCTTGGTACCGAGAAACCTACATAACTTTTTTCGGTATGCCAGTAGATACCGGCGCCAATGTTTGGTGTAAACTGGTTCTGTACGTCGTTTAAAATCTGCGGATCGTTCGGGTTGTGTTTGTTCAAATCCGAGTATGCCACGTTTAGTAGATTAGCTGACCCTTTCAGTCCGAAGCTTAATTTGCTGCTGCGGTTGTTTAAATCCAGGGTATAAGAGAAATCTACACTGATTGTGTTTTCGTCCATCACTCCCAATGCATCGTTAACAAAGCTTACTCCCAAACCTACCTTACTGTCGGCTATCGGCGTGTTTACCGAAAACGAATTCGTTGTGGGTGCGCCTTCCAAACCTACCCACTGGCTGCGGTGAAGTCCGAAGATGCTTAACGCACCTCGACTTCCTGCATACGCGGGGTTAATGTTAATAGTGTTATACATATAATTCGTGTACTGCGGATCTTGTTGCGCCGTGGCTGATGTAAAGCTTGCTAAAGCTAACAAAGCCAGTATTATTTTTGCTGTTTTCATTGCTTTTTGCTTTAATCGTTATTTTCTAAATGAAGGTAACCTACTTTTTTAACCCACTGGTTTTGTCCATCGCGATCATACAGATATTCTACTACATAGTAATAAGTACCTGTTGGCAGTTTTTCGCCCTGGTTTACAACTGCCTTTCCTTGGGAATAACCGCGGAACACGTTGCCATTGCTGTCGTAACTCTGCGTTTCGAATACTTTTCTTCCCCAACGGTTGTAAATGCTTACGTGGTTGTTGGGAAACTGATTGATGTTGTCGATGATGAAATAATCGTTCATACCGTCACCGTCAGGTGTTACCCCGTTGTAAATGACTACTTCGCCAGGGTTTATCAGTGGTTTTTTGATCGTTCCCAAGGTAAAGATTCCGAAACCGTCTACTTTTACCGGAGTGCTTACCGTTTGGTCGGCATGGTTTACTACACCGCCTTCGTCTACCCACAGCTGCTGGTTTTCGTCCCAGCGCACTACGTGCAACAGATCAGGGTTATCCGTAAAGCTTTTTGGGGTAGTGCGCGTATCCCATGAAAGGGTTACGATCACCGAATTATCGGTTTTTACACTTTGGTTAATGATCCAGTATTCTTTATCGTCGATTGCCTGCAATACGCCCGTACGGCTGGCATGCGGGTATTTGCTGTTAGAGTTTTCCAAAAGATATTCACCCGTATAGATTTCTGATTCCTGTGCAGGAGCCGAAATACCTGCAAAACGGTAATAACCTTTATCGCCCACAGGGTATTTAAAGGTATTGTTACCCTTTTTGGTTACTTCACCATCTACGTGACTTTTATCCGAGGTATTGATGTGACCTGCTCCTTTTAAAAATACAAAGGCGCCACCTTGTGCTTTATCCATTAAAACAACACCGTTCATAAGGTTAACAGTACCGCCGTTGGCGATGTCGTTGGTTAAACGAAATGAATGCTCTCCACCTGATTTGTTAAACAATACGTCGTAAAAGCTGCTTGGCGAACTGCCTGAAATATTTTGCATTCCGTCCATTAATCCCTCGAACACCACATAACCTGTAGTACTGTTGGTGGTATAACTAAACAAGCCTTCGTTTTGATAATGTCCGTAGAAATAAAAATCTCCGTTGTTGAACACATTGCCCGAAGGCTCGTTTTTAAAATCAAAATAGGTTGATACTTCCGTACCGGGACTTACCGACAAATCACCTGTGTTGATTGTCTGCGCACCGCCAACCAAAGGAATGATCCCTAAAATATATGTGACTGTTTTTTTCATAATTATTCTGCTTTAGGCGTTTAGTTCTTATAGATACCACAGCAAGGTTCTCATAACACCTGTGTTTGATTACCCTGCCAGGTATTTATTGTTTTTGAACTACTTCGTTTTATTAAGTAACATTGGGTTGGTAATAATTAAGGCTTGTCGTACATTCGTATCTGTAGCCGTATTATTACTCATATCCGTATCGCTAATATTCAGTGGCGGCGTAACCGTAACCGTATTAACGAGATTTCCTGTAAAACCTCCCGGAATAGTCAC
>JBEBXJ010000067.1:0-11864 GCA_040391685.1 Paenimyroides baculatum | reverse complement strand
TGATATTATTTGTTTATACGATTTATCTTACTTTTGAAAGATACTTTTATATTCAAAAAACGGCTAAGAAAACCAGCACAGGGTTAATGGATTCGTTGAGTACACAGTTAAATTCTGGAAATCTGGATTTGGCAATTGCATCGATTCAGCGCGAAAACACTGCTGAATCTAAAGTTTTACATGAAGGATTGCTAACAATTGGCAGACCAATTTCGGAAGTTGAATCGAACATGGAAAAAGTTACCAATATTGAAATTGCCAATATGGAGAAAAAACTGAACCATTTGGGAACCATTGCCGGTATTGCACCTACTTTGGGGTTTGTTGGAACTATTTCGGGGGTTATTAAAATTTTCTATAACATATCTATTACCGAAAACATTAGTATTGCAAACATTTCCGGTGGTTTGTATGAAAAAATGATCAGTAGTGGTGCTGGATTAATTGTTGGTATTATTGCTTATGCCGCATACCACCTTTTAAACGGAAAAATTGACGGTTTTGCATTACAATCGCAAAAAAATATTTTAAAATTTATTAACATAATACAAAGACCAAATGGCCATAAAGAGAAGTAAAAGATTTCATGCTGAAGTTGCAACCTCATCGTTAAGCGACATCATGTTTTTCCTGTTACTTTTTTTTATTATCATATCTACTTTAGCCAACCCGAATGTTATTAAAATGACATTGCCTAAAGCAGAAGCAACGGAACAAACAAACAAGCAGCTAATTACCTTATCAGTAAACGAAAACAAAGAGTTTTTCATTGATAAAGAACCTGTTAATCCGCAAGATTTAGAAGCACATTTATTAGCTAAATTAGGCGATGACAAAACACAAACCGTAGTTGTTAGAATTCCTTACAACTTACAGGTACAAGATTTAGTAAACGTTTTACAAATTGGTGTTAAGAACAATCTTAAGTTTGTAATTGCTACCAATAAGAACTAAAAAAAATCCCGATCAGTTGATCGGGATTTTTATTTTATATTGAGTAGCACGCGTATCCAAATTTTACAGACATTTATTATTTGACCTCTAACTCTTTAATTATTTTGATAAGCTTATCTCTATTTTTACTTGATGTCATCCAAACTGGTAATTTCTCTACCATTGTCCAATGAGTTCTGTTATTTCTTTCTCTTAAATTAGCTGAAATATATTTTTTAAGATATTCTAAATGTTCATAGTTAAACGCCCACAAGTTGTTACTTCTAAAATTTGAACTTAACCAAAGAGGTAATCCAAAATGATATTCACATGGATTACTGTTATTTGAAAACACCCATTCTTCCGAAATATTTCTAGGTTCGTATTTTTGTGTGATTCCACAGCTTTTACACTTAACGGCTATCTTTTCTTTTTTTTTATTAACGTGTGGGATAGTAACATTAATTTCAGATGCACAGTTAGCACAATTACATTCTAACTCAATTTTAAAGGTTACTTTACGCCCTTTTTGAGAATAATAACAATTAGGACAACTAATATCCTTTCTGACCACCAAGGAGCATTAGGAGTTTCTTTTTTAAGAATTGCTCTTTTTGAACATTTGGGACATTCCACAAAGATTTCATTCTGAAAATTATATATAGTATAATTCTCATCTTTAAAACGGTTGATGTCTTTATTTACTTCGTTCATTATGAAATCATTGCAAATATTTTAATTACTCGATATTTTTAATTCAATTTAAAGTTGTAAACTATTTGTCCTATTTGTTCTGCAGCAGCAGATGCTTTTGGTTCCCATTTGGTACGCATTGCGGCATCTTTTGCAATATTTTTTAAACAGCTTGAACTGTTTGTTGATCCTTTAATTCCTGGTGTTGCTTCAATCACATTTCCACTTCTGTCAACCTTTACACGAACAACGATTGTTCCTGCTTCGTTACAGTTGTTTTGTGGAGCAGGGCGTGATGTTGCTTTTCTGCCCGATAACGAATAACCGTTTCCGCCACCTGTTCCGCTTCCAGAGCCAGCTCCAACTCCCGAACCGTTTCCTGTTCCGTGTCCGCCACCGGTTCCACCGCCTGATCCTCCATCACCATAATAATTACCTGAACTTAACGAACCATCTTTTTTACCTTTGTTACCCGCAACACCATCATCGCCATCGCCACCAGATTTGTTTCCGTTCAGGCTTGATGCGGCATTCTTAACAAAATCGGAAACTTTTTGAGTTTTAGGTTGTTCCGTAACCGGTTTGGTAATGGTTTTTGGTTTCTCTTTTGGTGTTGTGGTTTTCTTCACAACGGTATAATCACGAACGTCTGTAGTGTTTTCTTGCGCTAAAATTTCTTCTTCCACTTCGGGCTGACGAGTTGCTGCCGATTTTTTATTAGCATCGGTAACATTTAGTACTTCACTTGTAAAGTCGGGTCCCATACCTAAATCACTGTCACCAAAATTAATTTCAACGCCGCCACCGCCACCGCCACCTAATTCTGAAACAGAAACAGAATCAACAAAACGTATAAATATTAAAATCATCAGCAAAATACCAACAACTGCCGTTGTAATTGCCATTGATTTTTTTTCTTCGTTTGTAAACTGCATCATCATATGTTTTAATAAAGCTTAAAATTTTAGGTAAATATACATTTTTTATTTAGTTGTACCCATAGTGCATTATCAAAAGACCGTTTTGTCACAATTTTTGTTTACTACACTTCGTTTCGCTACAAAAATATGCGCCAAAACCCGACATCTTTTCATTTCGTTTCCCCCGAATTTCATTCGGGGTTACAAATATTTGACTCCTACGGAGTCTTACATTTTTGTACTGTATTTATTTTCAGTAAATTACTTTTAATTACATAATGCACTACGGATTTAGTTGTATAAAAAAAGCAAGTATTTCTACTTGCTTTAATATGTATATTGTGTTGAAACTACACTAATTGTTTTAAAGCGGTTTCAAAAGCTGCTGCAGAAATATCTGTTTTAGACGAATTTAATGCATGTGCCTTTTCTAAAGCTTTTTTAATGATATTCGATGTATCTTCGAAAACTTTAGTATCGTTCATTTCTACTCTGTTTTCCATGAAGTAAGCAAAAACGCGCGCCATACCGCAGTTTGAAATAAAATCGGGAACTAAACTGATTTTAGAATCAACGTATTCCATGATTGGTCCGAAGAAAATTTCTTTATCTGCAAACGGAACATTCGCTCCACAAGAAATAACTTCCAATCCAGAATTGATCATTGCATCAACCTGCTCTTTTGTAATTAAACGCGAAGCAGCACATGGAGCAAAAACTTCTGCACCCATACTCCATATTTTCTCGTTGATTTCAGCAAAAGGAATCATATTGTCTGCAACCAACGTGTTACCGTTTTTATTTAAGAACAACGTTTTAACTTCATCAAACGTATATCCTTCAGGATTCATAATTCCACCGTCGCGATCAATAATACCTACCACTTTAGCACCCATTTGTGCAAAGTAATAAGCTGCTGCTGCACCAACGTTGCCAAAACCTTGTACAATTACTTTTTTACCGGCAACATTGCCTCCGTAAATATTATAGTAATGCTGAACAGCTTCTGCGACACCAAAACCTGTAATTAAATCGGCTACTGTTATTTTTTTTGCAGCATCTGGGGTATATTTAGGATCGATAACTTCCATTAAAACTCCTTGACGCAACTGACCAATACGATTGATTTTTTCTGCTTCGGTTGGTTTAAAATGTCCGTTAAAAACACCTTCCTGCGGATGCCATAAACCACAATCTTCGGTCATTGGGATTACTTCGTGAATTTCATCAACATTTAAATCGCCACCTGTTCCGTAATAATTTTTCAATAATGGAAAAACCGCTTTGTACCAACGACGTAAAACACCTTCTTTACGCGGATCTGCAGGATCGAAGTTAATTCCCGATTTTGCTCCGCCAATAGCCGGACCAGCAACCGTAAATTTCACTTCCATTGTTTTAGCCAAAGACAAAACCTCATTCATATCCAATCCTTTACGCATACGTGTACCACCACCGGCAGCACCGCCACGTAATGAATTAATTACAGTCCATCCTTCTGCTTCTGTTTCAGAATCAGACCAATGAAAAACAACTTCAGGTTTTTTATCTTCGAACTTTTTTAATAAATCTTTCATTATATTGATTACTTTTTATTTTCCCGACAAATATAATTCATTACAAATCAATTTAGCAATTACTTCTTAATAATTCCTCATTAAATATGTTGCCCGAACAGTGATTTTTTGATGCGCCTGTAACACTGTTTAACACATTGTCTGTATTTGTAACGCGCAGTACACCCAGAAAAGCAAAAATTACGGCTTCTTTAAATTCTATGAGTTCTTTAGATCCCAAAACAACTGTTGTTTCTGATGCATAAAACTTTAACCTATTAATAAGGTGATCATTAAATGCACCACCACCTGTAACCAGTAATTTTGATTTTTGATTTTTTAAAACCGATGCTATTTGATAGGCAATATGTTCTGTTAAGGTTGCCAAATGATCTTGTGCAGATAATTGATATTTTTCGATTAATGGCAGATAAACAGCATTTACTTGTTCTATTCCTAATGATTTTGGTCCTTGCTGATTGTAGAACGATAAATTATTCAATTCATTCAATAAATCTTGATTAATAGTTCCTGATGCTGCAAGCTTTCCGCTTTCATCAAAATCATTACCTAATTTTTTTGCGAAATGATTCAGCAATGTATTAACCGGACAAATATCAAACGCAATTCGTTCATTATTTTTTTCAAAGGATATATTAGAGAATCCACCCAAATTCAAACAATAATCATAATCGGCAAAAAGCAAACGATCGCCAATGGGCACCAACGGAGCGCCTTGTCCGCCTAATTGTACATCCTGCACACGGAAATCGCACACAAAAGGCACAGAAAGCATATCGGTAACAATAGGTAAATTCCCAATTTGCAAGGTAATTCCTTTTTCGGGCTGATGGAGAACCGTATGTCCGTGTGATGAAATAAAATCCAGGTCGTTCAAATTATTATCAGCAATAAAATGATCTAACAATTCTGCCAAAAAATAGGTATATTCAATATTTAAAAGGTGTAAATCTGTATCAGAAAGATGAATTGCGGTACTTAATTTGCTTTGCCATGCTTGCGAATATGGAATTGTTTCACCCAAGATAAAGTTAAAATACCATTGATTGTTATTTCTGGTAAATTCTACCACGGCGCAGTCAATTCCGTCTAAAGATGTACCGGACATTACACCCAGTACTTTAAATTTTTCTGTATTCATAAATTAAAAATAGATATAATTTTTGAAAAATTGGCAATATTCAATTATATTTGGCGCATAAAATTAATATGTTTACAAAAACAAAAAATAAATGGATTTTAAATTAACTGAAGAGCAATTAATGATTCAACAAGCTGCTCGTGATTTCGCTCAAACTGAATTATTACCGGGAGTTATTGAACGTGACGAGCACTCTAAATTTCCTGCTGATGCAGTGAAAAAAATGGGTGAGCTTGGATTTTTAGGAATGATGGTTGACCCAAAATACGGCGGCGCAGGTTTAGACAGCGTTTCTTATGTTTTGGCAATGGAAGAAATTGCTAAAGTTGACGCATCGGCTGCAGTTGTAATGTCTGTAAACAACTCGTTAGTTTGTGCGGGAATGGAAAAATACTGTTCAGAAGAACAAAAACAAAAATATTTGGTGCCATTGGCATCTGGTGAAGTAATCGGTGCTTTTTGTTTATCGGAGCCAGAAGCAGGATCTGATGCTACATCGCAAAAAACAACTGCGGTTGATATGGGTGACTACTATTTGTTAAACGGTACTAAAAACTGGATTACAAACGGTAGCACAGCATCAACTTACTTGGTTATTGCACACACGCACCCTGAAAAAGGACATAAAGGAATTAACGCTTTTATTGTTGAAAAAGGATGGCCAGGTTTTGAAATCGGTTTAAAAGAAAAGAAAATGGGAATTCGCGGAAGTGATACGCATTCTTTAATGTTTACAGATGTTAAGGTTCCTAAAGAAAACAGAATTGGTGAAGACGGATTTGGTTTTGCTTTTGCAATGAATGTTTTAAACGGAGGACGTATCGGTATTGCATCGCAAGCTCTAGGTATTGCGCAAGGTGCTTACGAATTGTCTTTAAAATATGCTAAAGAGCGTAAAGCTTTTAAAACAGAAATCATCAATCATCAGGCAATTGCCTTTAAATTGGCAGATATGGCTGTTAACATTACTGCAGCGCGTATGTTGTGTATGAAAGCGGCTGCTGAAAAAGATAATGGTGAAGATATTTCTATTTCTGGTGCAATGGCAAAATTATTTGCATCGCAAACAGCAATGGATACTACAATTGAAGCGGTTCAAATTCACGGTGGTAACGGTTATGTAAGCGAATACCATGTGGAGCGTATGATGCGTGATGCAAAAATCACTCAGATTTACGAAGGAACTTCAGAAATCCAAAAAATTGTAATTTCAAGAGGAATTGCTAAATAATAGCAACTTTTAAATATCAAAACATAAAAGGCTATCGTTTTCGGTAGTCTTTTTTTATTTTAGTAAAAAATTTGACTATGGTACCAGATCAGCATTTAAAGTTAAAGCTAACTTTAGGATACATATTTTTAATCGGCATTTTTACCCTGTCTATTCTATACATATTGCGTGAGGTAAAAACCCTGAATGTTTCTAAAGACGATATTTTAACAGAAAACACAAAAGTTATTGAGCTTGGAAATATTGTGAGCGATCTGTATGCTGCCGAAAATTCGGGCAGGCTGGCTTTACTTTCGTACGATAAAAAGGCAGCAAAACTGTATCACAGACAGTTAGATTCTTTGATTTTCAGGATTGATTCGCTAAAGACAAATAATATTGAAAACATAAACCTGAAAAACAAGCTGGATACCGTTATCGGCATTATAAAGCTAAAAAGCCTGACCTTTGACCAAGTGCTGGATGTTCAGGAAAAATATACCAATTTTGATATTTATAACGAAACACAAGCCCGAATAAAAGAAATTCAAAAAACAAGCGAAACTCCGAAAATTGCCATTGATACCATTGTTGAAAAAACAAACCTTTGGAGTCGTCTTAAAGAATCTTTTACTAATAAAGATCAAGAGAAAAAGGAAAGTATTGTAAATCAAAACACTAGAATTGCTCAGCAACAGGAAGAAATTCAAAGAGAAATCCAGGAAAAAATAAGCACCGAAACCGAAAGTATTTTTACATCGGCGAAAAAAAACGAGCTAAAACTTTTAAGAAATTATTATGCCAAAGAAGAACTGCTGATTGAACGCAATAAAGAGCTAAGCATCCGGTTACGCGATGTTTTGTCTGAGGTTGAAAGAATTATTTTAGAAACATCGAACACCAAATATGAATTAAGCAAAAATGCCATAGACAATGTAAGCAACAATATTGCAAAAGTGGGTATTGCTATTTCGGTAATTGCGTTGATTTTTGGTTTTATCATTCTTCGCGACTTAAATAAATCGGCACGGAACAAGCAAAAGCTCGAAAAATTAAATCAAAACATGCAAGATTTAATGAAACAGAAAAGCTTTTTTATGGCAACAATCTCGCACGACATGGTTTCGCCCATCAATTCTTTGCTTGGTTTTTCGGCGCTGCTGCAAAACACCTTAAGAACCGAAAAGCAGAAAGAGTTCTTAAAAAACATTATCCAGTCAACAAAATACATCAAGAAAATGGTCGACGATCTGTCACTTTTTTCAAATTTGGAATACAATAAGATCAAAATAAAAAAGGGTAAATTCAATTTTAATGATTTACTTGAAAACATTTTAAACATCCTTAAAAATACTGCCGACCAGAAAAAGATCGAATTAACTTTAAAAGCAGATGAAAAACTAAACGCAGATTTTTATTCGGATTCGTTCAGAATTCAGCAAATATTGACAAATGTTATTTCAAATGCTATAAAATTCACACACAAAGGTGGTGTAAAAATTGAAGCCGTTTTAGATAACAATAATGCAAAAATTAAAATATCAGATACAGGAATAGGCATTAAAATTGATAATAAAAATGACTTATTTACAGAATTTGTACAAGTGCATAACAATACCGAAAATTATGGCGGATCTGGGCTTGGATTAAATATAACAAAACGCTTAATTGGTTTATTAAACGGATCTATTTCATACGAAAGTGAAGTTAATAAAGGCACTGTTTTTTACATAACTATTCCTTTAAAAGTATTTGAAGAGCACGACGTAACCCCAAAAACCGAAGATTTTGAGTACGATAACGCTAGGAAATTACAAAACAAAAAGATTTTAGTTATAGACGATGATCCGTTGCAGCTTAAACTGATCGATGAAATTTTTGGCAACAAGGTAAAAAAGCTTACAACCATTGAAAACGGTGCGCTTGCTAAAGGTATTTTACAAAAAGAACAATATCAGTTGATTATTACCGATATGCAGATGCCTTTTTACAGCGGTATTAAGGTTATTGAAGACATCCGCTCTTTAGAAAATTATAAAAACACCCCGGTAATTGCTCTAACAGGAAAAATTGATTTTGACGAGCACGAGTATAAAAAACTCGGGTTTAACCATTACATGCAGAAACCTTTAAATATTAACACTTTGTACAATACCATTTACAAAATGCTGCGTATTAAGTTAAAACAACCCCAACATACCCCAACAGAAAATAGACCGACAATGATATTGAAATACGATGCTTTTGATTTAACGGAGTTGTTTACGCTGCTTGAAAATGATACCGAAGCCGTAAAACTGATTATCGATTCGTTTTTAACAAGTTGCATGACTGATCTCGAAAATCTGAACATTGCCTTAAAAAACAATGACACAGAAGCCTTAAAACAAACCGCGCATAAAATGCTGCCAATGTTCCGACAGTTAAAAATTAACGAAATAGTTGATTTACTAATACAGCTAGAACAAAAGACAGGTAGTTTGTCGGCTGCAGAAATAGAACAAACAGTGCAAGAAATTACTACAAAAATGCCTTTGATTATTAAGAATATTGAAAAAGTAATTCCCTGATTTTAATTAAAACATAAAGACACTTAAATATATGGATACCAATTGGAAAAAGAAATTTACCATTCTGTGGATTGGTCAGTTTATTTCTTTGATAAGCAGTTCTGCAGTAAATTTCGCCATCATTATTTGGTTGAGCTTAAAGACCGAATCTGCCGAAGTATTGGCTTTTGCAGCCATTGCAGCCCTTTTACCCCAAGCACTGATCGGACCTTTTGCCGGCGTTTACATCGATCGTTGGGATAGAAAAAAAACAATGATTTTTGCCGACGGTTTTGTGGCATTGTGCACTCTATTCATGTCGATAAGTTTTTATTTCGGATATGAAAGTTTGTTACTGATTTACGTTATGTTAGGATTGCGCTCTGTGGGATCTGCCTTTCACATGCCCGCCATGCAGGCTTCGATACCTTTACTTGCCCCACAATCAGAATTATTGCGCATTGCAGGTATCAACCAAATAATTCAATCGGTATCAGGAATTGCAGGTCCTGCGTTAGGAGCGCTGGCAATAGGAATTTTTTCAATAGGCAACGTATTACTATTAGATATTTTTGGCGCGATCTTCGCCATCGTTTCCTTATTATTTATATATATTCCCAACCCTATTTCTGATAACAAAAGTGCAGCCACTTTTTTTAATATATGGAACGATATGAAAACTGCTTTTTATGAAATTAGCCGTAACAAAGGTTTATCGTATTTATTTCTCTATTCTATAGTAGGTTTGTTCTGTATTATGCCGGTTGCAGTACTTTTTCCATTGTTAACTATAAACCATTTTAAAGGCGATAAGTTCGAAATTAGCATTATTGAAGTAATCTGGGGCGTAGGAATGCTAATAGGTGGTGGTTTATTAGGAATCTGGAAACCTACAATCAGCAAAGTAATTGTAATTAATTTAATGCACATACTTATTGGACTAACTTTTGCATGGTCTGGTTGGTTATCGGCTCATCAGTTTGTGTTTTTTGTGATATTAACAGCAATCGGCGGTATTTCGGCATCACTTTACAACGCTAGTTTTACTACAATTATTCAGGAAGAAATACAACAGAATATGTTAGGACGTGTTTTCTCGCTTTACTACAGTTTTTCGGTACTTCCATCAATCATCGGATTATTATTTACAGGGTTAATCGCCGATTTCATTGGCATAAATTATACCTTTATTATTCTTGGACTGGTAATTATCTTAATAGGTATTTGTTCGTTTTTTACACCTGCGTTAATGAACTTATCAAAAAATAAAATTTAGCAAAAAACTATTTTAAAATACAGTACATTTGTTTTATAAATTATATTATTATGCAATATGTATATTTAGCAATGGCTGCTATAGTTTTGGCTTTGTTTGGGTATAAAAAGTTTACTGCTTCAAAAAAAACCAACGAGTATCTTCCTAAAAACGAGAAGAAATAAAAAAGGGATTGTTTAAAACAATCCCTTTTTTTTGTGATATATATTTTAATTACTTTTTGAACTTGTACTGAACACCTAATCCAACATTAAAGTAACTTCCTGATCCTTGTTTAATAGCTGCACCGTTAAAACCGTAATCCTGACTGAATTGATTTACAAAAGTTCCGTCGATAAATACAGAAAATTGTGAAGTAAAGTTGTATTTTGGCATGATACCAATTTGTGCAACACCTGCTATATCGTTATCTCCTAAAGATTCGCTTTTACCCGAAGCCAAACCAAAACCTGCATGTGCGGTAACATCAAATGGTTGCATCATTCCCCCGTTAACAGCTGCAAAAATATTGTAAGTAGCCTCTAACATTAATCTGTTATACTTGACACCGTGATCTTTTACATCTTTATGCTTAAAGTTTGAGCTTGCAAAGGTTCCGCGAACGCCCCAAACATCATTAAGGTGGTAATTAAGACCTAATTGAAAAAAGTTGAATCCGCTGTAATCGCTTGTTGTAATTCCTTCGTTTGGACTTAATGCAGAGTTTAATCCATATTGCGCTTCAACACTTAAATTATCGAATACACTACCTTGTGTTTGTGCCTGAGCTTGCACATTTGTACAAGCTAAAGCAATACAAGCTAAAGCTAAAAAACCTTTAAAATTTCTTTTCATGAACTTTTGTTTTTGATTAAATCATTTAAACGCACAATTTACAATTTTTAGTATTTAAAATGTAATTTATTTACATTAATCGCAAAGATTAACAATTTCATAAAAAAAACCTTGATAGTCAAGGTTCTATTTTAGGGGATTATAAGGTTCTGGTTTCCAATCTTCGCTTAATAAGTTTATAGACGAATAATGAACAGCATCTTTAGAATCGAATTCTCCGTTTTTGTTGATATCTTCTATCGATCTGAAGTATAATTTCTCATCAATTACCTGCCAATCTAACAACTCGTGCAGATCTGGTGTAAGTTTCGTAAATTTTGTTCCGTTGATCTTAGATATATAGAGCGTTTTAATATCGTTATCATCATATCTTCCGTCTTTATTTGTATCAACATCAACCAAGGTGTACACCAAAAACTGTTTGTTTGTTTTTAATGCCAATTCGTCTAAATAATTAATCGACAAAATCTCCATTCGGTTAGCTGTCAATGGTTTTAAATCTAACGAATCTTTATGCTGAAACATTACATTTGTTATAAAGCCGGTAATTTCCGGAGTGGAATAATTAGAGATTTTATAACTAACCTGATTGTTTATTTTTGAACTTCCCGAACGCAATGAGCCCGTATTATACACACGCACATTACCAATCGGATGCAATAAATAATTGGTACCTCTGAATTTTATAGGTAAATCGGCAATTTTAATTTCGGTAGAATCTATTTTCTGAT
>JBEBXJ010000066.1:0-12391 GCA_040391685.1 Paenimyroides baculatum | reverse complement strand
GTTTCAGATAAAACGGGATTCAAAATGAAAACAGTTTCATAATGATTCATAATAATTATATTTAATTTGTTATAAAATTGGGTGCAAATATATAACAGTTTGTTGTTAGTTCCAAATGGTTTTGATTTTTTTTGAAAGGTTTTAGGTGATTGACGTAGGATGCTGGGTGTATATGATGATTGCTGGTAAAAAACAGAAAACATTAACCTTTAATTTTCGCCTTGAATGCAATAATCATATTCATTAAATGATAAGCTTCATTATAATATTTTTCGAGCGATGGGGTCATTAATATATCCTCTGTATTTTGCCTTATACAAACAAGTTACCACTTCTGCTAATGAGCGAACAGAATAATTTAAGAATCGATTATATTCTGGATTTGATTGCATAATTGAACCTTCAAAGATATTTAAGGCTATAGAATCTGAAGCACGTATTATTTGAGATGATAAATTATAGATTTCAATTTTTGGAAATTGTAAAGATAGTTTATAAATATCCTCTCCAAAATTCATCGCTTTTTGCCAGATTTAAAACTAATACTACCTATATTAAAAAGTTAATAAAAATAATCACCCTTCATCTCAATAAAAATCTACACTAATGGTTGTCTTTACTCCTTTATACATTCCGATACTTTCTAAACTGCCGATACTTTTTTGAATTGCCATTTTTAAAGGATTAACCGGTTGATTGATTGGCAGTTTTATTAAAATAATCTGAATGTACTTGTTACGGACTCTGTTTATTGATGGTTCTTGCGGACCCAAAACCAAAATTCCGTTAATGTTGTTTCTCATGTTCGATGCCAGCCAGTTTGATGCTTCTTTTACTTTGGCAAAATCGGTATGTTTTAACTGCAAACGTATTAATCTGTAAAAAGGCGGATATTTAAAGTTTAAACGCTCGTACATTTGCTCTTTAAACATACCTTGATAATCGTTTCGGGTAACCTGCTGAATGGTATTGTGGTACGGGTTAAATGTTTGTATAATTACTTTGCCTTGTTTGTTTTTTCTGCCGGCACGCCCTGCAACCTGTGTCATTAACTGATAAGCACGTTCGTAGGCACGGAAATCGGGAAAACTCAGCATACTGTCGGCATTCATAATGCCCACCAAAGTAACATTTTCAAAATCGAGTCCTTTAGCCAACATTTGTGTTCCAACCATTACATCAATTTCACGGTTTTTAAAAGCATCTATCAAACGTTCGAAAGCAAATTTTCCCCGGGTGGTGTCTTGATCCATTCTGGCAATTCGTTTGTTCGGAAAAATGGATCTTAATGCCTCCTCTATCTGCTCTGTCCCCAAACCTTTCGTAGTTAATTCATTGCTGTGGCAACTGTGGCATTTTGCAGGCATTGCCATGGTGTACCCACAATAATGACATTTTAAATAATTTTGACGCTTGTAATAGGTTAAACTAACATCGCATGAGGTACAATGCGGAACGTTACCGCAGGTTAAACATTCCAATACCGGTGAATATCCGCGACGGTTTTGAAACAATAAAACTTGTTCTCCATTATAAAAAGCTTCAGTAATGGCATCAATCAACTTTACACTGAAAATTCCGTTTACTTCTTTCTTTTTTCGGGCTTCTTTTAGATCGACCAAAACAATTTCGGGTAGTTGCACATTGGTAAAACGCTGTAACAATTCTACATAACCGTATTTTTGCTGATAGGCATTGTAATAACTTTCCAGACTTGGTGTTGCCGAACCCAACAAAACTTTTGCCTTAAACATTTTTGCCAACACAATTGCCGCATCACGCGCATGAAAACGTGGCGTGGGATCCACCTGCTTGTAAGTAGCTTCGTGTTCTTCATCTACAATAATTAGCTGTAAATTTTGAAAAGGAAGAAATACCGATGAGCGTGAACCAATTACAATTTGGGCATTTTCATTGTTGTTTAAAACGTGCTGATACACCTCTACCCTTTCGTTTTCGGAGTATTTAGAGTTGTAAACCCCCACTTTGTTTCCAAAATAAGCCGTTAAGCGCTGAACCAACTGTGTGGTTAAGCCAATTTCGGGAACCAGAAATAATACCTGCTGATTTTTTTCGATACATTCTTTTAACAACTCGATATACATTTCGGTTTTACCTGCTCCGGTAACGGCGTTTAACAAGCTAACATCATACGTTTTAAATTGATCTTTTACAGATTGAAGAGCCGTTGTTTGAGCTTCGGTAAATTCAATATCGTTCAAAAAAGCATCGGTAAACTGCACGCGGTCTTCGGCTAACGTGTAGGTTATAAATACTTGTTTTTTTTCAAGATTGTTAAATATGGCTGTAGAAACTTCGGCTTCTTTTAATAATGCTTTCAGTTCAACAGCAGATTTTTTCGTATTCAACTGGAAATACTTTAAAACAAGTGCACGCTGTTTTTGGGTTTTTAATTCGTTATTTAAAAGATTTATTAAGTTTTTTTCTTCTTTATAATTATCGTGTAATGCTACATATTTTATCAGTTTTGGCTTGTACTTTTCATGAATATGTTGGTTTAGAAAGATAATTTCTTTCTTAAGCAATTCATCAATCACTCCGAAAACCTTTTTTTTGTTTAGAATGTTCTGAACCTCATCAAAACGCAAAATAGGCTGCTGTTCAAAGGCTTCGTAAAGCAAAAACTCATCATCGGTCAACGACTTTAAATCAATAACCAACTCTCGGTTAAAACTGAGAATCGTTTCACTTTCCAACAAAAAAGCCGACGGTAAAGCTGCTTTGTAAACTTCGCCCAACGAACACATATAATATTGTGCAATCCACTGCCAAAATTCAATTTGATTTTTTGTTGCAATCGGCTGTTCATCTATAATAGTATGAATATCTCTTGGTTCGTAAACCGCCGGTTTCTGGTTGTGTTTGTTTAACACCATTGCGGTATAAACCAAACGTTTGCCAAACGGAACGGCAACGCGCATACCCTGCCGCAAAAAATTGTATTCTGCCTGCGAAACCTTATATGTAAAAGTAGTTGTTACTGCTATGGGTACAATAACATCTATAAAATAGTCCATAAAACAAAGATATGAAATAAGAAAAAACTAACATTGTTTTATGTTATAATTGCGTTATCTTGTAATTATAAAAGGTTCAACATTATCGATTAAAATTAATCCGTCAACCACATTCCATAAATTCATATTGTAAAAAGTGTGTCCCAAAAATCTTGAATGAATAGTATTTTTAAGCGGATAATTGTATGACGTTACAAAGTTTTCATGCTTACCTTCTTTGCTGACAAGACCTTCGATTGAATTATCTATTACCTTGTCTATTTTAACCGGTTTATTAAACATGCTTAATTTATTGCCTGATAGTGCTGAATAAGCTAAAAAATAGTATTCTGAAGAAAATGCTTCGTTTAAATACCAACCTAACGGATATCTATTATTTAAATAACCCGGAGTATAAATATCTTTAGGTGATTTTAATAAATGTGTACTTGATCCAAAGAGAATAATCTTACTATCTGCAAAGTTTTTTCTTAAAAAGCCTACATTTTTTGCCATTACAAAATCTCTGTTATTATCAGAATCTCCAGATAGATTTTCAGGATCATAAGATAATACTGTAAGTGCCTGAACAAAATATTTATCATCTATACTAACGGGATTAAAACTTTCAAGAATTCTTTTAGAATAGGAACGAATTTTAGAACGAACTTTTTTATTATTTCTTAAAACAGCTTTTAAATTTGTATGCGAGCCTTTATGAACAATTTTAACAAAATCTTCTTTTTCTTCTGGAGATAAGCTGTTTACTTTTTTTAAATCTTCTCTTAAATAGGTGCTAAATACAGATCCTGAAAAATGCACATCAAACCCTGTAAATAAAACGGTTTTCCCATTTTTATTCTGCTCATATAAAAAGTCGTACAACTCTTTCATAACATCAGCATTTAATTGGCTGTACATTGCTTTTTCTATGTAAGAATAATCTTTAGTCTGTAAGAAACTTTTAAAGCCATGATAAATTTCATAGAAATTTCCTTCAATCGCTATTATACTAAAGTCTTTTTCTTGAACTAATTCTTTTATTAAATCTATTCGATATTTTGTTATGGTACTTTCTTGATGCGTAGGATCACCTAACCCCACAACTTTAATTTCGTTAGGTATAGAATTTATGATGGTTTTATTTATAGAATAGTTGGTATTTTGGCTAAAAGAGTAGTTAAATAGGAATAGTAAGCCAAACAAATATTTTGTCATAATTTAAGTATTTAAAAGGTTACGACAAATCTAATGTTTTAGGTAAAATATCTTATAAGTAGTAAATATAAACTGTTGTTAAAAATAAAAAGCATTTCTTTAATAATATATTAAAGAAATGCTTTTTATTGTTTATTGTTAAATTACTTAACGCGAACCCAAGTTTGTGTACGTCCTAAAGCTTGGATACCAACATAGCCGCGAACGTCTAATTTATCTGCTCCGTTCAATTTTAAGGCACATTTGTATTCTTTACCAGTACCCGGATCGGTAATTGTTCCGCCTGAATACGACGATCCATCTTTTTTCAACCCTTTTATAATAGTTAATCCTTTAATTGGTTTGCCTTTATCTTCGCCCGGGCATTTATCGCATTTAGCCTCTTTTTTATCGGTTAAAATTTCGATTACTTTGCCATAAATTTTACCGTTATTTTCGGTAATTTCTACGATCGATTTTGGTTTTCCTGTTTCATCGTCAATCGTTTTCCATTTACCCGTTACTGTTTGCGCCTGCATACTTAAAGCTGCAAAAGCGGTTAATACAAAAGTTGCAATTACATTTTTCATACGTTATTTTTTGTTTTATTGTTACTAATATACAAATTTCTACGTTTGGCTGTATAAATTGCAGCATTTAATTCAAAACCCAGCAATAAAATCATACAGTTTATCCATATATAAATCATTATAACCAAAAGTGTACCAATTGATCCGTACAGTTCATTATATTTTGCAAATTTTGAAACGTAAAACCCGAAAGCTACCGAAGTTAAAGACATTAAAATGGTTGTAAAAACAGATCCGTAAGATATAAACGATAAATGTTTTGTTTCTTTTGAGCCGAATTTATACAATATTGATACGGTTAGCAGAATCATTAAAACCACAAAGGCGTTTCTGCCGATATCAGCCAAATAAGGATATTCTGAAAAATGCATCAATACTTCAACCGACAGATAGACCGCAACCGACAACACCAACATTATGCTTAATAAAACTGACAAAACAATGGCAATGAGGTATTGTCTGAAAAAATTTCGGGAAATAGATAAATGCGATGATGACTGAAACCCGTTAATGATTGCATTTACACCGTTTGCCATGAAAATAACCGACATGATTACCCCTGTTGATATTAAACTTTTGTATGAATTGTTCATGATATCAACCAAAATCAACTCAATGGCATCGTAGGTATTGGGAGGAACATTCTCTTCTACAAACAACAAAAAACTCTCCTGAAAATTATCAATAGGTATGTATGGAATTAAGTTCAGTAAAAATAAAGCAAACGGAAACAGTGCCATAAAAAATGTAAAAGCTATTGACCCGGCTTTGTAATTCAAGGCACCTTCTACAATTCCGGCAATGTAAATTCGCAGCAATTCATATAAAGTTAAGCCTTCTAAACCGGGCAGTTTTGTCCGCATAGAAAGCTTAATCAATTTGCCGATAACCGGCAGTTTTGTTATTTTAACTGATGATTTACCCAATTATAAAACGGCTTTTAAACTTAAATCCATATTGTAAACAGAATGTGTGAGGGCACCACTTGAAATAAAATCAACGCCACATTCTGCATAGTTTCTTATCGTTTTTTCGTTGATATTGCCCGATGATTCAGCAAAACACTTACCATTAATCATTGCCACCGCTTTTTTGGTATCTTCGTAATTAAAGTTATCAATTAAAATTTGATATACACCATCGTTCTTCAAAATTTCTTCTATTTCCTTTAAATCTCTGGCTTCAACAATAATCTTTAAATCTTTATTATTGTCTGTTAAATACTGTTTTGTTTGGGTAATTGCCTGCGTAATTCCACCGGCAAAATCAATGTGGTTATCTTTCAACATAATCATATCATACAATGCAAACCGATGGTTCTCGCCGCCGCCCATTTTAACCGCCCATTTTTCAATAGCACGAATTCCAGGCGTTGTTTTACGGGTATCCAATACTTTTGCTTTCGTTCCTTCAACTAAATCTACAAAAAATCTGGTTTTGGTTGCAATGGCACTCATTCGTTGCATAGCATTTAAAACTACGCGTTCTGCTTTTAAGATCGATTGTGATTTACCTGTAACATAAAAAGCAATATCACCGTATTTTACCGGAGTTCCATCGTTTATAAGAACTTCGACCTCCATTCCCGGGTCCACATAATTAAACACCATTTTAGCAAAATCAACACCAGCTAAAATACCTTCATCTTTTACCAATAATTTTGCTTTTCCCATAGCATCTGCAGGAATACAGGCTAGCGAACTGTGATCACCATCCCCCACATCTTCACGAATGGCATTCTCTATAATTAAATATAATTCTTTATTAAATTGTTCTTGAGATATCATTTTTTCTAACTTTAATTGCTAAAGTACAATTTTTTGGTATTTTTGAGATACACTTCTAATAAAAACAATAATGAAAACAGAAATTTCTTGGAACGATTTTGAAAAGATCGACATTCGTGTAGGTACTGTTATTGATGCTCAGGTTTTTGAAAAAGCTAAAAATCCGGCTTATAAATTGTGGATTGATTTTGGTGCAGAATTAGGGATTAAAAAAACATCGGCACAAATTACCGTTTTGTATGGTATTGATGATTTAATTGGCAGACAGATTGTTGCCGTGATTAATTTTCCACCCAAACAAATCGCCAATTTCATGAGCGAGTGCCTGGTTTTGGGCGTTGTTGGTAGCGATAAAGAAGTTACGCTAATTGCTCCGGGAAAAGCCGTAGAAAATGGTTTGGCAATTGGCTAAACTAAACTATTTTTGCAAAAACGAATTTCTATGAACATCAAACTTTTGGCTATTGGTAAAACCGACAATAAAAATTTGCAAGCGTTAATTGACGAATACACCAAACGCTTGGGATTCTACATTAAGTTTGATTTGGAGGTTATTCCCGATATTAAAAACGTTAAAAACCTTTCGGAAGCACAACAAAAGCAAAAAGAAGGCGAATTAATTTTATCTAAACTTTCAGCTACCGATCATTTGATTTTATTGGATGAAAACGGAAAAAGTTTTAGCAGCATTGGTTTTGCCGATGAACTGCAAAAGAAAATGAACGCAGGTATAAAAACCTTGGTATTTGTAATTGGCGGACCTTATGGTTTTTCTGATGATGTTTACAAAAAAGCCAATGGAAAAATATCTCTTTCTAACATGACGTTTTCGCACCAAATGGTTCGTTTGTTTGTTATTGAACAGATTTACCGTAGTTTCACTATTTTAAAAAATGAACCTTATCATCATCAGTAAGTTTTTTGGTTTGAATTTTAAGTTTTAAAGTTGAATTGCGTCGAACTTTAGTTCGATGATTATTAAAAATTTATGGTAAAAGGCTTTAGCCAAATCTTTTAAAAGACTATTGTATGATAAGTTGACATCTCGACTACGCTCGATGTGACAGCAAATGACAGTATCAGGGTTAAAATCTAATTCACATAAACCTCATCATTCAAATTTTCTGAAATCTTTTGTTTTTCCAGTTCAATTAAAATATTCACAAAACTTTCAACGTTTATTTTTTTATCGATTGTTACCAAATAAGTTTGCTCTTTATCCAAAGGATTTTTTGCATCAGCTACCGATTTCAACAATAAACTTTGAACACCTTCTCCCAATTCATAAACAGGTTGTTCACCTAAAGCAAAACTTTTAAATGGTACTTTTACATACGCATTTTGCTTGTGAATGGTATCGCTGTAAACCATATAAATATCTTTGGTGTCTTCGTGCATACCGCCAACTTTATGCTTTTTTTCGGTCAGTTCATGTAAAATCGGAGCAATTTCTCCTAAAGACAAATCGCGTTCTACAGAAAGTACCCAATGTGTATTTCCAATTAAACTGTTTTTTTTGATTTCAACCTCGCCTTTATCGTTTTTTAGAATATAAGCCGGACTAAAATCAGTCATTTCGGTTACAACAGAAAAATCAGACCGACTGATTTTCATTTCTTTTTGTTGGCACGATGTTAGTAAAATCGCTCCAAAAATCAAAGTAAACAGTTTAGTTTTCATAGGTTTTCTTAAATAGTTTTACACACTCAACTGCTTCTTTAACATCATGAACGCGCAACAAATTCACTCCTTTTATTAACGAAATGGTGTTTAAAACACTTGTTCCGTTTAATGCTTCTTGTGGTGTGGTTTCAAAAAATTTATAAATCATCGATTTTCTTGAAAGTGCCGATAATACCGGAACATTCAAATGTTGCAACAAATCCAATTTATTTAAAACTTCGTAATTTTGATCCAATGTTTTCGAAAATCCAAAACCCGGATCCACAATAACATCAACAATTCCGTGCTGTTGTGCCTGTGCCATTTTATCAGAAAAATAATAAATCATTTCGTGCATTACATCGTCATAATTAGTAAACTGCTGCATATTTTGCGGCGTTCCCTTCATGTGCATCATGATATACGGAGCTTTAAAACTGCCTACAACCTCCATCATTTTATCGTCTAAATTTCCTGCCGAAACATCGTTTATCATCGCTGCACCTAAATCCAAGCTTTGTTTGGCAACTTCGGCTCTGAATGTATCAACAGATAAAATAATATCAGAAAATTTATGAACCAAATGTTTTACAACAGGCATCATTCGTTCCAGTTCTTCTTCTTCTGAAACAAAAGGTGCATTCGGTTGGGTTGAATACGCGCCAATATCAATAATATCAGCTCCTTCCATCAACATTCTTTCGGTTTGTCGTTCGATTTTTTCTAGCGAATTATGCAAACCACCGTCAAAAAAAGAATTGGGTGTTACGTTTAAAATCCCCATGACTTTCGGAATTTCAAATGTGAGTAATTTGCCTTTACAGTTTATTGATTTCATTATTTATTTGAATAAATACCTGCTTTTATTTTTATTGTGCGAACAGATTGTTATTTTTGATAAAATTTACACAAAGATACTTGAATATGCTTTCTACAGCGGAACAATATGATAAAATAATTGCCATTTGCCGACAATTATACGTTAAAAAATTACAAGATTATGGTTGTGCGTGGCGTATTTTACGGTTACCGTCGTTAACAGACCAAATTTACATTAAAGCCAGCAGAATTAGATCGTTACAGGAAAATGACGTTCGTAAAATTGATGAAGACGAAAGTTCTGAATTTATCGGGATTATTAATTACAGCATTATGGCGTTGATTCAGTTGGATAAAGGTATTTCTAAAGAAGCCGATTTATCAACCCAAGAAGCGATTGAGTTGTACGACAAGCACATTGCCATAACCAAAGAGTTAATGATGAACAAAAACCACGATTATGGCGAGGCTTGGCGCGATATGCGTATTTCATCGCACACAGATATTATTTTACAGAAATTACTACGCGTAAAACAAATAGAAGACAATCAGGGTAAAACCATTGTTTCCGAAGGATTGGATGCTAATTATCAGGATATGATTAATTACGCTGTTTTTGCTTTAATTTTAATGGGATTTGCTAAATAACAACCTATTAACAACTTACACTTGTATTAAACCTTATTTTTGAAAAAACTAAGAAAATGGAAAACTTTAAAAAATATTTACCGTGGACAATCAGAATAATCATTTCGTTTTTATTCTTAATTTCTGCCGTTGCAAAATTATACCCGAGTCCTTATTTTGCTATTTCAACTTTTGAAGTAAAGCAACTGTATCCGATGGGGTTTTCAGAGGATTTCGCTGTATTTTTCTCTCGAATTTTAATTGGAATCGAATTGGCGTTGGGAATTTTACTGTTGCAAAATAATTTCTTGCGACGAATCGTTATTCCGGCTACAATGTTAATGTTAGCTGTTTTTACAATTCATTTAACTATTGATACCATTCAAACCGGCGGAAATTCAGGAAACTGTGGATGTTTTGGAAGTTTGTTACCAATGACTCCGATTGAAGCAATCATTAAAAATGTAGTTGCAATTATTTTATTAGTGACTTATTTATATGTTGTTCCAAAAACAGTAAAAGAGGGTACTAATTTCTGGGTTTTATCAACCGTAACTTTTGCATCAATTTTAGCATTGTTCATGATGGCTCCAATTCAACCTAAAGTAACAGAAATTATTACAGAAGAAGTTGAAACGCCTTTCGAAACTACAGAAACTATCGAAACGCAGCCGTCAGAAACTGTTGCTATAACTCCAGCCGAAACAGTTGTTGCTGAAGAAACACCTGCCGAAACAGCGAAACCGGTTGTTGATGAACCTGTAAAGGTAAAATCGGGTTATGCACAGTATTTTTCAAACATTGACCAAGGCAAAAAAATATTGGCTTTATTTGTTCCCGGTTGCGAACATTGCCGAGATGTCGCAAAAGAGTTGACGGAAATGAAGGCGAAAAACAAAAACTTTCCTCAAATACAAGTTGTTTTTATGAACGAAGAACCAGAGAAAATTCCTGATTTCTTTTCTTTTGCCGGAGCAACTTATCCTTATAAAATCATTGAAGTAATTCCGTTTTGGAAATTGTTAGGTGACAGAAAAGATACTCCTGGAATCATTTATTTTTGGAATGGTAATAAAATCAAAGAATGGGATGGTATCAACGAGCAAAAATTCGTTGGTTCTGAACTGCAATCAGTCTTGAAAAAGAACTATTCAGACATTAAAAAATAGTGATTAAATATTTTTTAAATAAATTAGGCTATTCGTTTTTTACGCTGTTTGGGGTAATAACCGTAGTGTTTATTTTGTTCAATATTTTGCCGGGCGATCCTGCGAGAATGATGTTAGATCAAAACGAAAACTCGGAACAATTGGCATTAATTAAAAAGAAGTACGGATTTGACCAACCTGTTTCAACACAATATCTATATTATTTAAACGATTTATCGCCGGTATCGTTTCACAAAACACAAAACGATCATTATACCTTTTATACCCAAGAAAAATACGGTGGTAGCGTTTTATTCAGCACAAAAAAGTACGATGTAGTTTTAAAAGCACCTTATCTGCGTGAAAGTTTTCAGAAAAACGGTAAAAAAGTAACCGATATTATTTTACACACTTTGCCAAGTACTGTAGTTTTAGCAGTACTTTCAATCATAATTGCACTGTTTATTGGTGTGTTTTTAGGAGTTTTATCGGCATTAAAAGCAAACAGTTTTTTCGATAGAATTATTGCGTTAATCAGTACGTTGGGTATGAGTGTTCCATCGTTTTTCAGTGCCATTTTATTTGCATGGATTTTTGGCTACGTACTGCATAATTATACTGGTTTAAACATGACAGGCAGCTTGTACGAGGTGGACGATTTTGGCGAAGGAACACATTTAACGTTAAAAAATGCCATACTTCCCGCCTTAGTTTTAGGCATTCGTCCGTTGGGCGTGGTTATCCAATTAATGCGTAATTCGCTTTTAGAAGTGTTAAATCAGGAATACATTCGTACCGCGAAAGCAAAAGGATTGTCAACTTATAAAATCATAACCAAACATGCCTTGAAAAATGCGATGAATCCGGTTGTAACGGCAATTTCGGGTTGGTTTGCATCTATGCTTGCCGGTGCGGTTTTTGTGGAGTATATCTTTGGTTGGAACGGTTTAGGAAAAGAAATAGTAGATGCACTAAACAATTTAGACCTTCCTGTAATCATGGGATCGGTTATTGTTGTAGCCACCACTTTTGTATTGATTACCATTTTAGTAGATTTAATCTACGCTTATTTAGACCCACGAATTAAATTAAAATAATTATGAAAAAGATTTTTGCTACCCTTTTAGCTTTGGGATTTATTGCAATAAGTTGTGATACTAAAAAAGTTGACGAGAAAATTGCACACGAAATAGAAGATCTTAAAGATACACTGGCAATTAAAAAACATACGGTTTCAACTGACGATAAAAAATTCGGTACCGTTACTTTAAAAAAGGAATTTGACGATGTTGAAGGAAACAAAATTTCGTTCCAAAATATTTTAGAAAAGCACAAAGGATCGCCAATCGTTATCGATGTTTGGGCATCATGGTGCCCTGACTGTATCAAAGGATTTCCCGAATTGAAAAATCTTCAGCAGGAATATCCTAAGGCAGCTTATGTTTTTATATCTTTAGATAAAACAAAAGACAAATGGACAGAAGCTATAAAAAAATACGATTTAAAAGGCGATCACTATTATCTGAACGAAAAAATGAAAGACG
>JBEBXJ010000065.1:0-12567 GCA_040391685.1 Paenimyroides baculatum | reverse complement strand
AATTTATATTAGAGAACGGAAAGTACTATGTTGGACGTGAAGTTGAAAAAATGTCGAAACGTTGGTATAATGTGGTAAACCCTGATGATATCTGTAACGAATACGGAGCAGATACCTTGCGTTTGTACGAAATGTTTTTAGGTCCTTTGGAACAGGCAAAACCATGGAACACTGCAGGTATTACAGGTGTATTTGGTTTCCTTAAAAAATTATGGCGTTTGTATGCAGACGATAACGGGTTGATTGTTACCAACGACGAACCTACCGCCGAAATGTACAAATCGTTACACAAAACCATTAAAAAAGTAACCGAAGATATCGAGAATTTCTCGTTCAACACATCGGTTTCCCAATTCATGATCTGTGTAAACGAACTGCAACAGCAAAAATGCAACCACCGCGCTATTTTAGAACCGTTGACAATTGTGATATCGCCTTATGCACCGCACATTGCAGAAGAATTATGGAATATGCTGGGTCATACCGATTCGATTTCACAGCAGCCGTTTCCTAAATTCGAAGAAAAATATCTGGTAGAAAGTTCTAAAGAATATCCGGTTTCGTTCAACGGAAAAATGCGTTTCAAAATCGAACTGCCTTTAGATTTAACCGCAGAACAAATCGAAGAAATCATTATGAACGATGAACGCACACAGGCACAGTTACAAGGCAAAACACCTAAAAAAGTAATTATTGTTCCGGGTAAAATCATCAATCTGGCTGGGTTTTAAAAATAAACCTTCGGCAGTTCGAGCTTGTTGAGAACTTAACTTCTCGATATACTTCACTGCGTTTCGTTACTCGAAGTGACGATAGAAATTCAAAATAGTTGAAAAACCGCTCGATCAACCGAGCGGTTTTATTTTTGGCTTGCTTTTTGTGTTGGGAGAAGAAAATCGAACATTATGAAATACCTACTACTTTTATCCGCTTTTTTATTTACACAGATATCTTTCTCGCAATCACAGCAAAACGATCTGGCAGTAACATTGGGGGCTGTATCGGTTCCTGCCTTCAACAAACACAAAATAGGCTTTGAGCTTTCGGCAAGGTATTATTTTACTGATGCTTTTTCAGGCGGAATAAGCTTAAACGCAGCAAGCCCCAAATATAAGCACGGGTTTGGTTACGATACTGATCGAACCCTTATTAATATGTATCGGATCGGCATTCCGTTACAGTACGATTTTATAAATACCCAAAAGCTTACCTTGGGTTTTGGTTTTTCTAACGGAGTTCTATTGAATATATTGCGAAACAGAAACGATACTAAAGAAGTAGAGCATTACGATTCTGATACCGGAATAGGCTACACTACACACGTTTCCCGACGATTAAAAACCGATGCTTATTACACACTTACACCGTATGCAGATTTATCGTATAGGGTAGTGGCGTTAGACAGCAAAGAAATCTCATTTTTGTATCTAACATCAAAACTGGGGTATCAAAACGTATTTGGTAATGGTTCCTTTTCTAAATCAAACGATTTTTCAAATTATGTTGTATCTTTAGGCTTTACAATAAAAGGAACATTAGATTAATTATGAAAAATTCAAAAGCATTAGTAATTATATTTGCAGCCATTGCAATTCTGGTTGTTGTGTTGATGGTTGGTTTGCCGGTTTACAATGTGTGGCAGCAGGAAATGGCTGGGAAAGCAGAAATGGCAAAGGCAGAACAGAACCGTAAAATTTTAATTGAAGAAGCCAAAGCACGCTTAGAAGCCGAGAAGTTAAATGCACAGGCAGAAGTGGAACGTGCCAAAGGTATGGCAGAAGCAATGCGTTTGGAAAACGGTACGTTAAACAGTACTTATAATCAATATTTGTTTATTAGAACCTTGGAAAAATTAGCTGATAAAGGTGATTTACCGCAGATAATCTACATGCCTGCTGAAGGTTTGGTTCCTGTTTTAGATGTGAGTGAAAAACATAAGAAAACGGTAATTAGCAATAACTAATGGCTTTTAAAGACTATTTAATTTTATTGTTAATTGTTGCTGTTGGTTATTTTTGGTTCAGAATGCGCCAGTATAAGCAAATGATCGATGATTATAACAAATCAACAGGTTATTTGGAACGCAAGTACGAAACCATTGAATTGGAAAATATCGACACGCGCTTAAACCAGCATTTGTTTAAAAATGTACTGAATTCCATACAATCGCACGTATATCAATCGTATTATACGATCGAAAAACTGTCGAACGTGTTGGATTATGTTTTGTACAAAACCCCAAAACAATTGGTAACACCGCGCGATGAAATCAATTTTATAAAAAATTTGATCGAAATTAACAAGATAAAGTTGAGTCCGCTTTTTGATTTGCGTACTAAAATTCTGATTGATGAACGCGACCCGTTTTTAGAACGCAAAGTCATTGCTCCATTGGTGGCTATCGATTTAATTGAAAATGCCTTTAAACATGCCGATACCCAAAACAACGATGCCTTTATTTCTATAGTTGTGGAGCTGAACAATGGTTATTTTACTTTGTCGGTATCCAATAAAATATCCGTTCAAACTCCGTTGGCTAAAACAAGCGGCGGTATCGGTGTAAGCAGTTTGGAGAAGCGGTTGAAGCATCTGTATAAAGATCGATACAAACTACAGAAAAATATCGACGATAAAACCTATTCTGTATCCTTAAAAATTAAATTAGAAGAATAATGCTGCGCTGTATTTTGTTAGATGATGAATTGCTGGCTTTACAATATTTAAAATTGTTGTGCGAGCAGATCAGCGGGGTTGAGGTGGTAAAAGCTTATAACAACACCGAAAAGTTTATTCAGGAAAAAGACGAACTGGATTTTGACGTTTGTGTTTCTGATATCGAAATGCCGTCAATCAACGGTTTGCAGATTGCTAATTTATTATCAGATAAACACATTGTTTTTACAACTGCCTACCGTGATTTTGCCGTAGAAGCTTTTGATCTGGAAGTTGTTGACTACATTACCAAGCCGGTGCAGAAGGACCGTCTGGAAAAAGCTTTCCGCAAAATTGAACGATTGACAAAAGAAGTCAAATCGGTTTCTGAATTTATTATGTTGAATTCCGAAAAAGGTAAAAGTATCATAAATACCAACGATGTTTTTTACATAACGGTTTCCGATATCGACAGCCGCGATAAAATAATTCATTTTAAAGATGAAACTACGCTTTTAATCAAAAACAGTTCGTTTGAAAAACTAAAGGAAATGCTGCCTTCGGGAAAATTTACCCGGATCAACAAGCGCGAAATCATTGCCATGAACTGCGTAAATTATTATTCGCACGATGAAATTGTTTCTAAAATACTGATCGACGGAAAGCCTAAAACCTTTACGATCGGTATCAATTTCAGAAACGACTTTTTAATGCTGCTGTAAAATCTTTATTACAACTTTTTAGCTTTTTGTTACATTATCTGTATTTTATTTTACAACGTTAACACGTTTTTATATAAGGTTTAAGACTTTTGTGTGAAATTTAAAATAACAGATATGCGCAAGTACAAGAATACTGCCTTTTATACCGCTGTAGTTATTGTCTTTTCCTTTATAATGTACTTTACCGTTAACAAAGGAAAATCTTTAGAAGTGAATGTTATGAATGTAGTGTCTGACAAAAACGACTGGCAGGAGTTTTTAGATTCTTTTCTCGTAAACCTTCACCACCCTTTGGCGTTGCTTTTAATGCAGATCATTGCCATTGTAATTGCCGCACGTTTTTTTGGCTGGCTTTTCAATAAAATAGGGCAGCCGGCTGTAATTGGCGAAATCATAGCGGGTATTGTATTGGGACCTTCGTTGTTCGGGATGTATTTTCCGGAAACTTCAGCGGTTTTGTTTCCGTTAGAATCATTAGGGAACTTACAGCTTCTAAGTCAGGTGGGGTTGATTCTCTTCATGTTCGTCATCGGTATGGAACTCGATCTAAAAGTATTGAAAAGTAAGGCGCAGGATGCCGTAGTAATAAGCCATGCTAGTATTATTATTCCTTTTGCATTAGGAATGGTTTTGGCGTACTATACCTACACGCAGTACGCGCCGGACGGAATAAACTTTTTGTCGTTTGCCTTGTTCATGGGAATTGCAATGAGTATCACCGCTTTCCCGGTTTTGGCACGTATTGTTCAGGAGCGTGGTATACAAAAAACAAAATTGGGTACGGTTGTGCTAACAGCCGCCGCTGCAGACGATATCACCGCCTGGTGTATTCTGGCAGTTGTAATTGCCATTGTAAAAGCCGGATCGTTTGTCAGTGCTTTGTACGTAATAGCTTTGTCGGTACTGTATGTAATTGCTATGTTAAAACTGGTGCGTCCGTTTTTGCGCCACATAGGTAATTTAAATGCAAACAATAAAGCGTTAAGCAAGCCGGTAGTTGCGCTATTTTTACTGGTGCTTATTTTATCGTCATACATCACAGAAGTTATAGGTATTCATGCATTGTTCGGTGCTTTTATGGCAGGTGCTATTATGCCCGATAACCATAAGTTCCGTCACATATTCGTTGAAAAAGTAGAAGACGTTGCCGTTATATTATTCTTGCCGTTATTCTTTGTTTACACAGGTTTACGAACAGAAATAGGTTTGCTGAACGATGTGTCGTTATGGAAAATGACGGGAATTATTATTTTGGTTGCCGTTATAGGGAAATTTATCGGTAGTGCCGCCGCCGCCAAATATGTAGGTCAAAGCTGGAAAGACAGTTTAACCATTGGTGCGTTGATGAATACCCGCGGATTAATGGAACTGGTAGCCTTAAATATTGGTTACGAATTAGGTGTTTTAACACCCGAAGTTTTCGCCATGATGGTGATTATGGCGTTGGTAACAACATTTATGACCGGTCCGGTTTTAGATTTTTTAAACAAAATTTATAAAGATAAAACCCAGAGTGATGAAGAAATTTTAAATGAAACCAAATTTAAAATCCTTTTTTATTTTGAAAAAATTTCAAAAGGTAAAAATCTTTTAAGATTAGCAAATACCCTTACTAAAAATCAACAGGAAAATTCGGTAGTTACAGCATTGCATTTGGTTAACAGTAGCGATCTGGATTTGTTAGATAATCAGTATGAAGAAACAATTTTTACACCTATAGAAGAAGAAGCACGCCGTTTAAAGCAAGAGCTGATTAATTTATACAAAGTATCAACAGATGTTGATTCTGAAATTGTAGATGTAGCACATAAGGGAAATTATGATTTAATTTTAATGGGATTGGGGTCGTCTATTTACGATGGAACCATTTTAGGAAGATTGTTAGGTTTTACCACCCGTATTGTGAACCCTGAAATTATTGTTGATAAAGTAATCGGTAAAGAAAAGTTCTTCGATTATTCTCCGTTTGAAGACCGTACACGTTACGTGATTACCAATTCAAAAATACCTGTTGGAATATTTATCGACAAAAATCTGGAAGAAGTAAATAAAATATTCGTTCCGTTTTTTCATGAAAGCGATAAAAAGTTAATTCCGTTTATGTTAAAGTTCATTCAAAATAACGATTCGCAAATTGTTATAATGGATATTAAAGGACATTTAAAAACCAATACCTTTATTAAAGAAGAAATTCGTTTGATAGAACAGGCAAAGCCAAATCACATTTCTGTGTTATCTGATACGGAAATAGACTTGAATTTGATCCAACAACAGGACCTTATTTTAACAACGGTAAAATCATGGCGCAATATGATCGATAAAAAATACAACTGGCTAAAAAATACAACATCATTACTGTTAATTAAACCGTAAAAACCAATCAACCTTTTATACAACGAAAAAGCAGCACTTCACGTGCTGCTTTTTTAATTTTTTAGTTTAACTATAAAAGCCTCCGGATATTTATGGACGATTTTTTTTAACAAGTGCTCCGCTTCAATCTTGTTCTTAAAATTTCCCACCACTAATTTAAACTTTGGGTTCGCATAAATAATGGTAGCATCAATGTCGGCATACCGGCTTGTAAAATCTTTATACATTGTTTCCACTTCCTCTTTTAAACCGTTTTTTAGCTGAACCGAAAAATTGGTGTACAGTGAGAACTGATTGTTTTGGCTCATTTTTCGTTCTAATAATAAGTCAATGGTTTTTTGGTCTTTATTCTCAATAACATTTACTTGTGCATGTGTATTTTGCTGAAAACAAAATGTTAAAATAAATATAATAAAAACTTTATAATTTCTTAAATAATTCATTATGAGTAAATTTTAATGTAAAATTAAAAAATATTCGTGAAAATGTAATTTAAGATTTTATTTAGAATTGTTATAAATTAAGTTTTGCCTTTTATTAGGTTTTAATTACTGCATGTTATGTTGTATTTTTGTCAAAGTTTATAAATAAGGTAACGCAAATACTATAGTAAAATATAGGAAAACCGGTGCCAAAATTAGTTGATAATCATTTTTTTAACTATGAAAAAAGTGGGTAACCATACTTCGTTTTCAAGGATTCTTTTCTTGTGTTTAACATTTGTGTTAACATTTTCTACAGGATCTTTTGCTCAAGATGTTGCAAAAGGTAAAGAGTTATTTAATGCAAACTGTGCGGCTTGTCATAAGCTGGATGCTAATTCTACCGGGCCCGCGTTAAGGGGGGTTGTAGATCGCCATCCAACTGAGTGGTTGCATAACTGGATTAAAAACAGTTCGGGTTTAATAAAATCTGGAGATGCAGCAGCAGTAAAATTGTTTAATGAGTGGAATAAAGTTCCAATGAACTCTTTTCCTAACTTATCTGATGAAGATATCGATAACATTATCGCTTATACATCAGAACCAAAACCAGAGCCAACAACTCCAGTTTCACCAACAGGTCCAGGTGGGGCATCGGCTTCAGGTGGCGTTTCTGAAATTGTTGTTTTAGGCGGTTTGGTTGTTGTGCTTGCAATGCTGGTAATTATGCTGGTAATGGTAAGAAAGGTATTAAACAAAGTAGCCGATAAAAACAACCTAACCGTTCAGGAAACAAAATCATTGCCAATTTGGAAAGCTTTTGTTAAAAACCAGTTCTTGGTAATAACTTCTGTTGTGGTATTAATGTTGGCAGGTGCGTATTTTGCCTTTGGATTTATGATGCAGGTGGGGGTTGATCAAAACTATCAGCCAATCCAGCCAATTCATTTCTCGCATAAGATTCACGCAGGTGAAAACGGTATCGATTGTAAGTACTGTCACTCTTCGGCAAGAACATCAAAAACTTCAGGTATTCCTTCTATGAATGTTTGTATGAACTGTCATAAGAACATTACTGAATTTACAGGAAGCGCGGATTCTGTTTATGTAGATTACAGTAAAGAGTTCTATACAGCTGAAATTCAAAAGATCTATCAGGCAGTAGGCTGGGATCCGGCAACGCAATCATATACAGGTAAAGAACAACCGGTTAAATGGGTTCGTATCCACAATTTACCTGACTTTGTGTACTTTAACCACTCTCAACACGTTTCAGTTGCAGGTTTAGAATGTCAAACTTGTCACGGACCGGTTGAATCTATGGAGATCATGAAACAACACTCTCCGTTAACAATGGGTTGGTGTGTGAACTGTCACCGTGAAACAGAAGTAAACGTTAAAGATAACGAGTACTATGCTAAAATTCACGAAGAATTATCTAAAAAGTATGGTGTTGAGAAATTAACAGCAGCACAGTTAGGTGGTTTAGAATGTGGTAAATGTCACTATTAATAATAATTTAAGAAGCTAATATATATACAATGGCATCAAACAAAAAATACTGGAAAAGTGTTGAGGAACTTAACGAGAACAGTTCTATTGTTGAGACGCTAAGAAACAATGAGTTTGTTGAAGAGATTCCAACCGAGGATTTTCTTGGAGATAAAAACGCGTTGTCGTCTTCATCAACATCTCGTAGAGACTTTTTGAAATACGTTGGGTTTTCTACAGCTGCAGCTTCTTTAGCAGCTTGTGAAGGTCCGGTTAAAAAGTCTATTCCTTATGTATTTCAACCAGAGGAAATTATTCCTGGTGTTGCTGATTTTTACGCAACTACTGTTGCAGATGGTTTTGATTTCGTAAACGTGTTAATTAAAACACGCGAAGGTCGTCCTATTAAAGTAGAGAATAACTTTATGGAGAACGCGTTAACAGGTGCAAACGCACGTGTACACGCTTCTGTATTGTCTTTATATGACAGTTTACGCTTAAAACAACCAAAAATTGAAAACAAAGCGGCTTCTTGGTCAGATGTTGATCAAAAAATAAAAGCAAGCTTAACAAGCGCAACAGGTCAGATTGTTTTATTAACAAACACCATGGCATCGCCATCTACCAATAAGTTAATTGCAGAATTTAAAACAGCTTATCCAACTACCAAACACATTGTTTATGATGCGGTAGGATCTGATGCTGCTTTAGATGCTTATCAACAAGCTTACGGAGAACGTGCCTTAGCTGATTACAATTTTGGAAAAGCCGATGTAATTGTTTCTGTTGGTGCAGATTTCTTAGGAGACTGGCAAGGGGGCGGATACGATAGCGAATATGCTAAAGGTCGTGTTCCTAAAAATGGAAAAATGTCTAAACACATCCAGATCGAGGCTAATATGTCTTTATCGGGTGCAAATGCAGATAAACGTATTCCATTAACAGTAGCTGAACAAAAATTAGCTTTAGTTAAGATATATAATATTGTTACAGGTAACGCTGTATCGGTTACAAATACTGTTGCTGATGCAGAAGTTACAAAAGCGGCACAGCAATTAAAAGCTGCCGGTGCAAATGGTGTATTGGTTTCTGGTATTGATGATGTAAATGCACAGTTATTGGTGTTTGCCATTAATCAGGCATTAGGATCATTGGCATTTAAACCGGCACAGGCAAAATATGTACGTGGCGGTAATAACAAAGAAGTTGCCCAATTAGTAAAAGACATGAATGCTGGTTTGGTTCATACGTTAATTATGAACAACGTAAACCCGGTTTATTCATTATTTGACGGCGCAGCTTTTGCAGAAGGATTGAAAAAAGTTAAATTGTCTGCTGCTTTCTCATTACGTGAAGACGAAACAGCATCTTTAACAACAATTGCTGCTGCAGCACCACATTACTTAGAATCTTGGGGCGATGTTCAAATGCGTAAAGGTCATTATTCAATTACGCAACCAACAATCCGTCCATTATTCAATACCAAACAATTCCAAGAAGGTTTATTAACTTGGTTAGGAAAAACAGAATCGTACTACGATTATTTAAAGGCATCTAGTGCTGGTTTAACGAATGGGAAAACTTGGAATCAAATGGTTCACGATGGTTTTTCTGCTGTTGAAGTTGTAGGATCGGTATCGGCATCTGCTGATTTTTCCGGAGCTGCATCTGCATTGGCTGCATCTAAAAAAGCTGCCGGTTTAGAATTGGTATTGTATTCTAAAACAGGTATGGGAGACGGACAGCAAGCTAACAACCCTTGGTTGCAAGAGTTTCCTGATCCTATCACACGTGTTTCGTGGGATAACTATTTAACGGTTTCTAAAGCCGATGCAGAAGCATTGGGGATTAAAAACTACAATGTTGCTAACGGTGGTTTAAACGGATCTTACGTTACCTTAAAAGTAGGTGATGCCGTTTTAGAGAATGTTCCTGCATTTATCCAACCGGGTCAGGCAAAAGGAACTTTAGGTTTAGCGTTTGGTTACGGACGTAAATCTGCCTTAAAAGAAGAAATGCAAGTAGGTGTTAATGCCTATAAATTATACAAAGATTTTAATAATACACAAAGCGTTTCTGTAGAGAAATCTTCTGGTGATCATGAGTTTGCTTGTGTTCAGTTACAAAGAACCTTAATGGGTCGTGGTGATATTGTTAAAGACACTACATTAGAGATCTTTAATACAAAAGATGTTAAAGAATGGAATGTTAAGCCACATGTGTCATTAGACCACCAGTTAGTTGAAGCAGCAAGTGTTGATATCTGGGAATCTTTTGATCGTTCAACAGGTCATCATTTCAATTTATCAATCGACTTGAACTCTTGTACAGGTTGTGGAGCTTGTGTTATTGCTTGTCATGCAGAGAACAACGTTCCTGTTGTAGGTAAAGATGAAGTAAGAAGATCTCGTGATATGCATTGGTTGCGTATCGACAGATATTACTCTTCAGAAGATACTTTTGCGCAAGATATTGATACTAAAAATGCAGCAAAAGGTTTAATGGATAACATCAGTACATTTAATGGTTTAGAACATCCTGCAGATAACCCTCAGGTAGTATTCCAGCCGGTAATGTGTCAGCACTGTAACCATGCACCTTGTGAAACGGTATGTCCGGTAGCTGCAACTTCTCACGGTCGCCAGGGTCAAAACCACATGGCATACAACCGTTGTGTTGGTACACGTTACTGTGCAAACAACTGTCCGTACAAAGTACGTCGTTTCAACTGGTTCTTATACAGCCAAAACAATGCATTCGATTACCACATGAACGATGATTTAGGTCGTATGGTATTGAATCCGGATGTTAACGTACGTTCACGTGGGGTTATGGAAAAATGTTCTTTATGTATTCAAATGACTCAGGCATCTATCTTAAAAGCTAAGAGAGAAGGAAGAGCCATCAGTGGCGATGAATTCGAAGTAGCTTGTTCTGCAGCATGTACCTCTGGATCAATGGTATTCGGTGATGTAAATGACAAGGAATCTCAGGTAGCTCATTTGTTGGAAGACGATAGAAGATACCATTTGTTAGAGCATATCGGAACAAAACCAAATGTGTTCTACCACGTGAAAGTTAGAAACGTATAAGTTAGTATTAATAAGAAACATTATAATAAAGGATTATGTCGTCACATTACGAAGCACCCATTAGAAAACCTTTAGTTATTGGTGATAAATCATATCACGATATAACGGTAGATGTTGCTAGACCTGTAGAAACACGTGCGAATAAACAATGGTGGACTGTTTTCACTATTGCTTTAATTGCATTCCTTTGGGGAGCTGGTTGTATGGTTTATACAATTGGTACAGGTATTGGTACATGGGGATTAAATAAAACTGTAGGCTGGGCTTGGGATATTACCAACTTTGTTTGGTGGGTAGGTATTGGTCACGCAGGTACACTTATCTCGGCTGTATTATTATTATTCCGTCAAAAATGGAGAATGGCCATTAACCGTTCTGCAGAAGCAATGACCATTTTCTCGGTTGTTCAGGCAGGTTTGTTCCCAATCATTCACATGGGGCGTCCATGGTTGGCATACTGGGTACTTCCGATGCCAAACCAGTTCGGATCATTATGGGTGAACTTTAACTCACCATTATTATGGGACGTATTTGCAATTTCTACTTATTTATCTGTATCATTAGTTTTCTGGTGGACAGGTTTATTACCAGATTTTGCTATGTTACGTGATAGAGCGGTAACACCGTTTTCAAAAAGAATTTATTCAACTTTATCATTCGGATGGTCTGGTCGCGCAAAAGACTGGCAACGTTTTGAAGAAGTTTCATTAGTATTGGCAGGTTTGGCAACACCATTGGTACTTTCGGTACACACCATTGTATCTTTTGACTTTGCTACATCGGTTATTCCGGGTTGGCATACAACCATCTTACCACCATATTTCGTTGCAGGTGCAATCTTCTCTGGGTTTGCCATGGTAAACACCTTGTTGATCATCATGCGTAAAGTGGTTAGTTTAGAAGATTATATCACGATTCAGCATATCGAATTAATGAACATCATTATCATGATCACAGGTTCGGTAGTTGGTATTGCATATATTACAGAATTGTGGGTGGCTTGGTATTCAGGTGTAGAGTATGAACAATACGCTTTCTTAAACCGTGCAACAGGTCCTTACTGGTGGTCGTATTGGTTAATGATGACCTGTAACGTAATTTCTCCGCAGGTTATGTGGTTCAAGAAAATTCGTACATCTATATTAGGTTCGTTCATTATCTCGATCATCGTAAACATCGGTATGTGGTTTGAGCGTTTCGTAATCATCGTAACATCATTACACCGCGATTATTTACCATCGTCTTGGACAATGTTCCAACCAACATTCGTAGATGCAGGTATTTATATCGGAACAATAGGGTTCTTCTTTGTATTATTTTTATTATATTCTAGAACATTCCCGGTAATTGCGCAGGCAGAGGTTAAAACAATTTTAAAATCTTCTGGCGAGAATTATAAAAAAGAAAGAGAGAACGGACACCATTCACATAATCATTAATAAATTATGAGTACAAAAGTTTTACACGTATTATACAATGATGATGATGTTTTAATGGATGCAGTTAAAACAACCAGAGCTGCACATCATCATATCGAAGAGGTTTATACACCTTTTCCTGTACACGGTTTAGATAAAGCAATGGGATTAAAACCAACGCGATTGGCAATTTGTGCATTTATCTATGGTTTATGTGGTTTATCTTTCGCAACCTTCATGATGAATTACATTATGATTCAGGACTGGCCGCAGGATATCGGTGGAAAACCAAGTTTCAGTTACATTCAAAACATGCCGTCATTCGTGCCGATTATGTTTGAATTAACGGTTTTCTTTGCAGCCCATTTAATGGTTATTACCTTCTTTTTAAGAAGTA
>JBEBXJ010000064.1:0-12719 GCA_040391685.1 Paenimyroides baculatum | reverse complement strand
AAATTAATTTTAATTAAACATTCCATTCCCAATAAAGGGAGTGCAAAATTAAACAATTTATTTTACTATACAAATTTGTATGGTTTATTTTATCAAGTTATTAATGCTCGTAAAAACAATTTGTCACTTTACTTATCTTCAACTTCTAATGGAACAGCCAACTTAAAAATTAAAATTGTAAAAAAAAATTCTCTTCAACAATAAAAGTAAAAGCCGTTCATTGCGAACGGCTTTTTTTATGTTTTATAAGATTCTACTTTATCAATGCGCATCTAACCAGTTATCACCTACTCCAATTTCTACTTCTAACGGAACAGTTAATTGAAAAGCACTTTCCATTTCTTCTTTAATAATGGGTTTTATTTTTTCTAATTCGGTTTTAGGAACATCAAAAACCAATTCATCGTGTACCTGTAACAACATTTTGGTTTGTAAACCTTCTTTTTGTAAACGTTTGTGGATATTGATCATTGCAATTTTAATGATATCGGCAGCCGATCCCTGTATTGGTGCATTTACCGCATTACGCTCTGCCCCACCACGCACTACGGCGTTTTGCGAATTAATATCTTTTAAATACCTGCGACGCCCCGAAACCGTTTGTACATATCCGCATTCTCTGGCAAATTCAATCTGGGTATTAATGTACTCACGTAATTTTGGATAGGTAGCATAATAAGCCTCTATTAATTCTTTACTTTCTGAACGATTCAAGCTTGTCTGCTGACTTAATCCGAAAGCCGAAACACCATAAATAATTCCGAAGTTTACCGTTTTGGCATTGCTTCGTTGCTCACGCGTGACCTCATCTAACGCTACATTAAAAACTTTAGATGCTGTTGATTTATGGATATCCTCGTGGTTTTTAAACGATTCTATCATATTTGGTTCTTCGCTTAAAGCAGCAATAATACGCAGTTCAATCTGCGAATAATCGGCAGAAACCAATACGTGGTTTTCATCGCGTGCAATGAATGCTTTTCGTACTTTTTGCCCACGTTCTGTACGAATGGGAATATTTTGCAGGTTAGGATTGTTAGAACTCAACCGCCCCGTAGCAGCAACTGCCTGCATATAATCGGTATGTACCCTGCCCGTTTTCGGGTTAATTTGCAGCGGCAACGCATCAACATAGGTATTTTGAAGCTTAACTACCTGACGCCATTCTAAAATATCACGTACAATTTCGTTTTCTTTTGCCAATTCGCTCAACACCTCTTCTCCTGTGGCGTATTGACCGGTTTTGGTTTTCTTTATTTTACCCGACCCTATCTTTAATTTTTCAAACAGAATAATACCTAATTGTTTTGGCGATGCCAGATTAAACTCCTCGCCGGCTGTTTCAAAGATTTTTACTTGTAATGTTTGAGCTTCTGTAGATAATTCCAAAGAAAGTATTTTCAGGTAATCAACATCCAAACGAATTCCTTCTGCTTCCATATCTGCCAATACAGAAACCAGCGGACTTTCGATTTTATCAAACAATTCGCGTGTTTTGCTTTGATCTAACTTCGGCGCAAAAGCTTCTTTTAACTGATAGGTAATATCGGCATCTTCGCCTGCGTATTCTTTTACTTCTTCAATCGAAACATCACGCATTGATTTTTGACCCTTGCCTTTCTTGCCTATCAATTCTTCGATTGATTTTGGCTGATACTGTAAATAGGTTTCTGCCAAAACATCCATATTATGGCGCATATCAGGGTTTATCAAATAATGCGCAATCATGGTATCGAACAAAAAACCTTTTACTTCAACATTATAGTTTTTCAGGACTTTAATGTCGTATTTTAAATTCTGACCTATTTTTACGATTTGTTCATTTTCTAAAAACGGACGAAAGATTTCGATCAATTCCTGTGCTTCGTTTTGATTTTCAGGAAACGGAACATAATATGCCGCCCCCTTTGCATACGAAAACGACATACCTACCAGTTCAGCTAAATTGGCATCAATGCTTGTTGTTTCGGTATCAAAGCAAACTTCGGTTTGCTCCAACAGCGTTTTTACAAATAGCTGTACGGCAAATTTTCCCTGAACCATTTGATAAAAATGATCGGTATTTGATAAGGTTTTATAATAACCATCATCGGTAATTTTAATTTCGGTATCGCCTGTTTCAAAAAGCGAGAACTGATCGGTGCTTTTTGCAGGCTGTTTACCAATGAGCGTTGGCTGAACCATTACCACATCGTCTGCAAAAATTTTATCGAACTGTTCTTTCATTCTGCGGAATTCCAAATCCTGAAAAATAGCATCGGTTTTGGCAACATCGGGTTTATCTAATTTAAAAAATTCTTCTTCGAATTCCACCGGACAATCTAAAAAGATACGTGCCAGTTTTTTAGACAGCAAACCAATTTCTTTACTCGCTTCGATTTTCTCGCGCATCTTCCCTTTCAGCTTATCGGTATTTTCCAATAAGTTTTCCATTGAACCGAATTCTGCCAGTAGTTTCTTTGCCGTTTTTTCACCCACACCTGGTAATCCCGGAATATTATCAACAGCATCGCCCATCATTCCCAAGAAATCAATTATCTGTAAAGGATCGTTTATTTCGAACTTTTCTTTTACCTCATCAACTCCCCAAATTTCAATACCGTTACCCATACGTGCCGGACGATACATAAAAATATTTTCTGAAACCAGCTGGGCATAATCCTTATCGGGCGTTACCATAAAAACCTGAAAACCTTCTTTTTCTGCTTTTTTAGATAAAGTTCCAATTAAATCGTCGGCTTCAATTCCCGGAACTTCAATAATCGGAATGTGCATTGCTGTTAATATCTCTTTTATATAAGGTATCGAAATCTTAATAGCTTCGGGTGTTTCATCGCGATTTGCCTTGTATTCTGGGAAAATTTCGCATCGTGCCTGACTTCCGTCTTTATCAAAAGCAACTGCCAAATAATCGGGGCGTTCACGTTTTATAACATCCATTAACGAGTTCATAAAACCCATAACCGCCGATGTATCTAACCCTTTTGAATTGATTCGGGGATTTTTTATAAAAGCGTAATACCCACGAAAAATAAGCGCGTAGGCATCTAAAAGAAATAAACGTTTCTGGTTGTTCATACTATCTGTTTCAAGAGCATCAAAAGTACAAAAAAGAAATAAGTTGTTTGGTTTTAAGTTATGAGTTCTCTTCCTGAAAGCTAAAAACTGTTAAAGTATTAAGAACATTACTCATTAAAAAAACAAACTTGTGTACTTTTATACAAACTAAAAAACAGAATGATTTTTAAAATTCTACCTATATTATTACTTTTCATAGTACTTGGCGAAGTTTACACATGCCACCTTATTTATAAATTCACGAAAAAAAGATCGGTTGTTTTTGCTTACCTGCTTTTACTGGTTACCATAATTGCGAGCTTGTTTTTATATTTTAACGGTGCCGATAAATCAAAGGGACAAACAGCAGAAAGCATGCATGTTATGGCGTTGCTACTGCTTTTTTTACTACCAAAAATACTGGTTAGCATTCCGTTGCTGTTTGAAGATCTTTTCCGCTTTTCACTATGGACAAGCAACAAATTCATTTACAAAAAGATCATTAAAAATTCGCGTAGCAGTTTGTTGACACGTATTGTTTTAATAGCTGCCGGTTTACTTACGCTTTCGATTATTTATGGTATTTTTATAGGGAAATATAATTTTAACGTTAGACAGCAAACTATTATTTTCCAAGATTTACCCAATGGTTTTGACGGATTAAAAGTATTGCAGATATCAGATTTACATGTAGGCAGCTGGGACAATAAAATGGCTATTGAAAATGGAATTGAAATGATTAATAAGCAAGATTATGACCTGCTTCTTTTTACCGGAGATTTTGTGAACACATTGGCAACCGAAGCCGATCCATGGATTGAAATTCTGCAAAAAATAAAAACGCCTAAATACGGAAAATTTGCAGTTTTAGGAAATCACGATTACGGTGAATACGTAAAATGGGATACCGAAGCTGCAAAAGAGGCAAACTTCACAGCAATAAAGAACAACATTGAGAATAGTGGATTTAAGCTGCTTTTAAATGAAAACGTTGTTTTAAAAAACAATAATGATTCTATTTATTTGTTAGGCGTTGAAAACTGGGGATTGAATTTTAAAAAAGCAGGCGATTTAAAGAAAACGTCGGAAAACGTACCTGCCGATGCCTTTAAAATTGTAATGACACACGATCCTTCTCATTGGGATGCCGAAATTGTAAATCATCAACAAAAATACCAGCTTACCTTATCGGGGCATACACACGGCATGCAGTTTGGTTTTAACATTCCAAAGGTTTTAGAATGGAGTCCAGCGGAATATATTTATCCTGAATGGGGCGGTTTATACAACAAAGGACACCAATATATTTACGTAAACCGCGGTTTTGGATTTCACGCATATTCGGGCAGAGTGGGGATCTGGCCTGAAATTACCGTTTTAGAACTAAAAAAAAGCAAATAATAAAAGGTTAATTACCGAAAAATTATAATTTTGTATTGATAGAAAAAAAGAGTGATATGTCAAAATTTGGTGATTTAATAAACTCAAACATTCCGGTTTTAATCCAGTTTACCGCTGAACACAATCCCGAATGCGAACAAATGCAACAAATTATAGAAGAAGTAGCGGTAGAAATGGGCGAAAAGCTTACCATAATTAATATTGACACCCTAAAAAATCCGCAATTAGTGGAAGCCCTGCGCATAAAAACCGAACCTACCTTAATGGTTTACAAAAACGGCGCAATGGTTTGGAGACAATCCGGTATTACCGATAGAAATTCATTAATAATGATTGCAAAAGCGTTTAATTAAACAAGCATAGATAAACTATAAAACAAAACATCTCAATTTACGGGATGTTTTTTTATTTGTAGTTTTACGCAATAAAAATTTAGAAAATGTTTACAGTAAACGAAATTGAACAGGCACATGCAAAAGTAAAATCGGGTGTCGATTTTCCGAAATACATTCAGGAAATCAAAAAAATGGGCGTAACCGGTTTTGAAACCTGGGTAAAAGACAGCCATACCAATTACTTTGGAAAAAATGATTTTTCTGTACAATCAGATGCTCAATATCCCGATTTAATCATTTCGGACAATTTAGATAAAGACCAGTTTGCCCATTATTTAAAGATTCATCAACAAGGCAAAACAGATTATTTTACTTTTTGCAACCATTGTGCTGAAACAGGAGTTGAAAAATGGATCGTTGATTTAGCTTCATTAACCTGCACGTATTATGATAAAAAAGACAATTTAGTTTTAACGGAACAAATTCCTGCCTAACTTTTTGTTAGATTTGAATTTAACTTAAAAACAGTTCTAATGAAAAACATCGCGCAAAACAATCAGGCAGCAAAAGCAATTTTAATAGTAAGTTGTTTTATTCTATTATATTGGAATTTTGCACATAATTTTGATGTTTATAAATATGCAGTTGCGGGAGCTTTGTATGAAATGACTGCTTTATTTGTTGTAGCCGCAACTTATATTTTACCATTATTTATATTAGTAGTTGCTTTGATAAATAAATTCCGTATAAACAATAAATACTATATATCTTTAGGTTTGTTGGCACTCACAATTATACTGTTATTCACGATCTATAGTTAAAAAAAGGTTTCCAATTACGGAAACCTTTTTCTATATAAAACTGTTATTTTTAAAAATATCTTGATTGATTTGGTCAATGTAGTTTAAAACCTCGTCTTTTCCTAATTCACTTTCAGATGAAGTAACAAAATACGGTGGCACTTCTTCCCAACCGTTGGCGTGTAATGCTTTTGTGTAAGCTGCCGTATGTTTTTGAATGGATCCTTTACTTATTTTGTCGGCTTTTGTAAAAATTATCCCAAACGGAACACCACTTTCACCCAAATAATTAATAAACTCTAAATCTATTTTTTGTGCTTCGTGACGAATATCAACCAAAACAAAGGCACTTACCAGCTGTTCGCGTTTCTCAAAATATTCGGTAATGAATTTCTGAAAGATCGCTTTAGTTGTTTTAGAAACTTTTGCGTAACCATATCCCGGTAAATCAACCAAAAACCAGTTGCTGTTGATCTTAAAATGATTTATTAACTGTGTTTTTCCGGGACGGCTTGACGTTTTTGCTAAATTTTTGTTGTGTGTAAGCATGTTAATCAATGAAGATTTGCCAACATTAGAACGCCCGATAAAAGCATATTCGGGAATTGGTTCGGTAGGGCATTTCTTTACATCCGAATTACTTATGATAAATTCAGCAGTATTAATTTTCATAATTACTTAATATTTCGTTTTTCAAACCAAAGGTCCAAAATTTCATTAAACTCGTTTGGTTTTTCCATCATGGCAGCATGACCGCATTTATCAATCCAAAAAAGATCCGAATCTGGTAACAGTTCGTGAAACTCTTCTGCAACATCAGGTGGCGTTACTATATCATTCTTACCCCAAATAATACAAGTTGGAGTATGCATTTTAGGTAAGTCTTTTGCCATATTGTGCCTGATGGCGCTTTTTGCAATTGTTAAAGTTTTAATAAGCTTCATACGATCGTTAACCGTGTTAAAAACATCGTCAACAATTTCTTTTGTAGCTACTGCCGGATCGTAAAAAACATCTTCGGCTTTTTTCTTGATAAATTCGTAATCGCCACGGCGTGGATACGAGTCACCCATAGCACTTTCATATAAACCAGAACTTCCAGTAATAATAAGGGCTTCTACAGTTTCAGGATGTATTTTTGTGTAATACAGCGCAATGTGCCCGCCTAAAGAATTTCCTAATAAAATTACTTTTTCATATTTTTTATGCTTTATAAATTCGTGAACAAATTTTGCAAAAGCTTTTATGTTTGTCTTTAATATATTTAAGGTATAAATAGGTAATTCCGGTAGTACCACTTTGTATCCTTTTTTAGGAAAGTAGTCAGCTACACCGTCAAAATTACTTAACCCGCCCATTAAACCGTGTAAAATAACAATTGGTGTTCCTTCACCAATTTCAATATATCTAAATTTTCCTTCTTCTTTTATGTTTCGCTCCATATATGCGATTTCAATTCGTACAAATATACGATATTAATAAAAAACCGTGTAAAGTTAAAGTAGTTTAATTACTAATTGATATTTAACATACACTACACAGCCTTTTTTGTTATTTAAATGTTTTGCATTTTTATGCGGTAAATCTACATTTATTTTGAAAGATACTTATATATTTTTTAAGGTAACTTAAAAATCTTTAAAAATTATTTCACCTCTTATAATCAACCACTTACAAAACAGAAGCAAACAAACAAAAACTTATCAACAAAGTGGTAAAAAGTGGTAGGAAGTGGTAAAATTTTACTTACTTTTGTTTTGTAAATAATCTTATGTAAAAATTTAATGCAACCAATAGTAGGTACATACGAATGTAAAATTGACACCAAAGGAAGGGTGTTGATACCTGCTGCATTAAAAAAACAACTGGTTTCAATTGGCGACGGTTTTATCCTAAAACGCTCTGTTTATGAGAAATGCGTAGAGCTTTGGCCAATGGACGAATGGAATAAAATGTTGGAAAAACTAAACGAATTAAACCGTTTTAACCGTAAGGCAGACACCTTTATACGCAAGTTTATGGCAGGTGTAAAGATCGTTGATATCGATGACGCCGGACGTTTGCAAATGAGTAAAGATTTGGTTGAATTCGCTAATATTTCTAAAGACGTGGTGTTTTCATCGAAAATTAACCTGATTGAAATCTGGGACAAGGATTTATACGAACAAATTGTAAATAATGATGAAATGGACTTTGGCGATTTGGCCGAAGAAGTGATGGGATCAATAAATAATTATGGAGCATAACGAATACGAATATCACAACCCCGTGCTGTTAAAAGAAACGGTTAACGGTTTAAACATAAAACCAGACGGTATTTATGTTGATGTAACTTTTGGCGGTGGCGGACATTCAAAAGAAATTATGCGCCATTTGGGTCCAAACGGAAAATTATTTGCTTTTGATCAGGATACCGATGCTTTGGCAAATGCGATAGACGATGATCGTTTTGTACTGATAAACGAAAACTTCCGGTTCATAAAACGCTTTTTACGCGTGTACGGAATTAAGCAGGTTGATGGAATTTTGGGCGATTTCGGCGTATCGTCACATCAGTTTGATGTTGCGGAAAGAGGATTCTCTACTCGATTTGATGCCGATCTGGATATGCGAATGAACCAAAACAGTACCCTATCTGCTTACGAAGTAATTAATGAGTACGATGAAGCTGCTTTAAGCAAAGTGTTCTTTTCGTACGGTGAACTAACCAACGCACGCGGTTTAGCCGCAGCAATTGTTACAGCGCGAAAAGAAGAACCAATTAAAAACTCAGAACAGTTAAAAAAAATATTGTCGCGATTTTTGCCGGCACATAAAAGCAATAAAATTTTAGCACAGATATATCAGGCAATCCGTATCGAAGTAAATCAGGAAATGGATGTTTTAAGGGAATTTCTGGAACAATCGTTAGAATTACTAAAACCGGGCGGGCGTTTAAGCGTAATATCTTATCATTCTTTAGAAGATCGTTTGGTAAAACGCTTTATTAAAAACGGAATGTTTGAAGGTGAACCGGAACGCGACTTTTTCGGGAGATTTGAAGTTCCTTTTGAAACCATTGGAAAATTGATCGTTCCATCCGATGAAGAAATTAAACAGAACAATCGTGCACGAAGTGCCAAATTAAGAATAGCAGAAAAAAAATAAAATGGGTTTAAACAATATAATAAAAGCAAAATTTTTGGTTGAAGGGCAATCGTTAAAAAATTGGCTTTTTATTATATACATTGTTTTCTGGACGTTGGTGTTAATTGCAAACAACCACTTTTACGAACAAAAAATGATGAAGGTAAAAGATTTAACCGAACAGGTTAAAGAACTGCGATCGGAATTTGTTGACAAAAGGTCGGAATTAATGCAATTGCGAATGGAATCGAATGTTTCCAAACAAATGGAACTCTATCAGATTTTACCATCATCTGTTCCGCCAAAAAAAGTAAAAGTTGTTGTTGAGAAAAACAAAAAATGGTATGAACTATGGGACTAGCAAAGAAAGCCGAAAATAACAGAATTTACTTTGTTTTCTTTGGAATGCTTGCCATTGGTATTGCCATTTTTATGAAAATGAGCATCATTCAGTTTAAAGAAGGTGAACAGTGGCGCAGTAAAGCCGACAGTTTAACAATTAAAGACGAGATTATTCCGGCAAACCGCGGAAACATCTATTCAGCAGACGGCAGTTTACTGGCAACATCCATTCCAAAATATACCATTTATTTCGATCCATATTCACCGTCAAACGAAAATTTCGAACAAAACATACGTGGTTTTTCAGATTCATTAGCCAAGTTCATTCCCAAAAAATCGGCAGGCGAATACGAATCTTATTTCCGCAAAGCACGTTCAAACAAAAAGCGTTACGTACATATTGCCACTAAATTAAGCTATACGCAGTACATGAAACTAAAATCGTTTCCGCTGTTTAATCTGGGCAAGTACAAAGGTGGAATGATTGTAAACCAGGTACACGTGCGCGAATATCCAATGGGAATGATTGCAAACAGAACCATAGGTTACGAACGTGTAAACGACGATAAAACCATTACAAGAAAAGGTATAGAAGCTGCTTTTACCGATTATTTAACAGGTAAACAAGGTAAACGCAAGGTACAGAAAATGTCTAAAAACCTTTGGAAACCCATTCACGATGAAAACGAGATTGATCCGAAAGACGGTTACGACATTACCACAACCATAGATGTTTACATTCAGGATATTGCGCACCATGCCTTATTAAGTTCTTTGGAATACTATGAAGCCGATCACGGAACAGTGATTGTTATGGAAACCAATACCGGGCAGATAAAAGCCATATCGAACCTTGGAAAAATAGACGACGGGTCGTATCGCGAAACAGTGAATTATGCCGTTTTAGAACGCCATGATCCGGGGTCAACCTTTAAGCTGGCATCGTATTTAGCTTTGTTAGACGACGGAAAAGCCGATACCGCAACTATTTACGATACACATAATGGAATTGTAACTTTTTCGGGCAGACAAGTTCGCGATTCTAACCGCCGTGGTTACGGAAAAATTTCATTGGGAAGAGCATTTGAAGTTTCATCAAACACGGTTGTTACGCAGGCAGTTCATCAGGCTTATAAAGACAATCCGAAAGATTTTACCGATAAAATGAAAGATTTTGGCTTTAACGCCACTTTAGGGTTGGATCTTAAAGGCGAACCAAAATCGTACATTCCTGTTCCGGGCGATAGAAACTGGAGCAAGATTGCTTTACCATGGATGGCTTACGGTTACGGAATTCTGGTAACACCAATGCAGACATTAACACTATATAATGCGGTTGCAAATAACGGCGAAATGGTAAAGCCACAGTTTGTAAAGGAAATTCGCGATGTAAATCAGGTAATCAGAACTTTTGATAAAGAAGTAATTAACCCGCAGATTGTAAAACCAAAAGTGGTAAAAGAAATGCAGGCTATCATGAAAAATGTGGTTTTAAGAGGAACCGGTAAAGGTTTGCTTTCGCACGATTTTTCTATGGCAGGTAAAACAGGAACGGCACAAATGAATTACGGAAATCGTGGCGGTATGTATTACGCATCGTCTTTTGTAGGATATTTTCCTGCCGATAATCCAAAGTATTCGTGCATTGTGGTAATTCATCGCCCTACAAAGCATAGTTATTATGGCGGCGATGTTGCCGGACCGGTTTTTAAGCGCATTGCACAAAAGATTTTTACCGATGTACCTTCTTTAAAAGAAATTAAAAATATAGAAGTTCCCACACAAGTGGCAGTAAAAAGCTATAAAAAATATTACGACAACGTAAAGCAGTCAGGTTCTGCAATGCCAAATGTAATAGGCTTACCTGCGATGGATGCGGTTGCCATATTAGAAAATTTAGGTTTAAAAGTACACACGGTAGGCTTTGGTAAAGTAACCAAACAGTCAGTACCAAACGGAGAAAAAATAAACAAACAACAAACCATTACATTAGAATTAAGTTGAAAAAATTAAAAGACATATTATATAAAGTATCGATAGATGCTGTTAGAGGTTCTACAAGTTTAGACATCTCTGATATTGTCTTTGATTCAAGAAAGATTACTCCGAACTGTGTTTTTATCGCACAAAAGGGAACACTTTCTAACGGACACGATTATATTGAAAAAGCGATTGAAAACGGTGCAACTGCAATAGTTTATCAAGACGATCCAGCAGTTTTTTCAGATCATGTTACCTATGTTAAAGTTGCCGATGCCAATAAAGCATTAGCGTTTATCGCAGCTAATTTTTACGATAATCCGTCAGAAAAATTGTCTTTGGTAGGAGTTACTGGGACAAACGGAAAAACAACGATTGCTACCTTATTACATCAATTGTTTACCAAAGCAGGTTATAAAGTCGGTTTATTATCAACTGTAAAAATATTAATTGGTAACGATGCTTTTCCGGCAACGCATACCACGCCCGATTCCATAACAATAAACAACTATTTAAACCAAATGGTTCTGACAGGTTGCAGTTATTGTTTTATGGAAGTCAGCTCACACGGAATTGCTCAAAAACGTACCGATGCATTAGTGTTCAAAGGCGGAATTTTCACCAATCTGTCACACGATCATTTAGATTATCACAAAACATTTGCAGAATATCGAAATGTAAAAAAATCGTTTTTTGATACACTTCCAAAAACATCTTTCGCCATTAGCAATGCCGATGATAAAAACGGAGCGTTCATGTTACAAAACTGTAATGCTAAAAAAATAATGTACAGCATACAGAATGTAGCCGATATAAATGGTAAAATTCTTGAAAGCCAGTTTAACGGTATGCTGCTGAATATCAACAATCAGGAAGTTTGGGTACAGTTAATCGGGAAATTCAATGCGTCGAACCTGTTGGCAATTTATACAACGGCAATTGAATTAGGTTTAACCAAAGAAGAAGTATTGATTCATCTAAGCACGTTGCAAAGTGTGTCGGGCAGATTTCAATTTATTGTATCTAAAACAAAAATCACAGCCATTGTAGATTACGCGCATACGCCCGATGCGTTGGAAAACGTACTAAAAACCATTGCCGAAATACGTACGTTTAACGAACAGCTTTTTACGGTTGTTGGTTGTGGTGGAAATCGTGACAAAGAAAAACGCCCGGTAATGGCACGCATTGCAACAGAAAACAGCGATACAGTGATTTTTACGTCAGACAATCCGCGTAATGAAGATCCTTTTGAGATTTTAAAAGAAATGGAAGCAGGTGTAGAACCCCAAAATACCAATAAATATCTAACGATAGAAGACCGTCACCAAGCCATAAAAACAGCCTGTAAAATGGCTAAAGAAGGCGATATTATTTTAATTGCCGGCAAAGGTCACGAAGATTATCAGGAAATAAAAGGTGTGAAACATCACTTTAACGATTTAGAGGAAGTTATCAATTTTTTAAACGAATTCAATAAGTAAAATGCTATACTACTTATTAAAATATTTAGACTCAATGTTCGATTTTCCGGGATCGGCATTGTACCAGTTCATCACCTTTCGTTCAGGTATGGCATTTATTTTATCCTTATTGGTATCAACCATATTCGGTAAAAAAATAATCAGCTATTTACGCAGACAGCAAATTGGTGAAACCGTACGCGAATTAGGTTTAG
>JBEBXJ010000063.1:0-13073 GCA_040391685.1 Paenimyroides baculatum | reverse complement strand
GGTTGAAAGCAATGTGTTTTACACGCGCTTTTGTTTTTTGCTTTAAGGCTTTCCACGCTCCTGAACCAATTTTATAGATTTTTGGTGGCGCACCTTCTTTACCGTTGTATTTTGAAATCTTGTGTAATGAATGTATTGATACATATACGATATCGTTATCGGCATAAACCAGTTTTATGGCTTCCTGCTTTTTACCTTCTACATCAATTTTTTGCAAACCGCCAAACTTTCCAATTCCGTGGTCAATGTGTGTAACATAATCGCCAACCGAAAGCGTAGTAAGTTCTTTTAAAGTGATGGTTTGTTTTTTGGTATAACCGTTTTTAATGTTGAATTTGTGATATCGTTCAAAAATTTGATGATCTGTATAACAAACAATCTGATTTTCTTTGTCGATAAAACCTTGAAACAAAGGCATTACAACAGTTTTATACTGCTGAATACTTTTGTTTTGATCTTTTAAGCTCGAAAAAATTTCTTCAAAACGCTTGCTTTGTGCCTCGCTTGAACAATACAGGTAATTGGTGTAGCCGTTTGCGGTGTTTTCATTTAAATTTTCAATCAGCAAATCAAACTGCTTATTAAACGATGGCTGCGGATTGAAATAAAATTCCAGCGAAAAATCTGGTGTAAAAAAGTTTTGCTGTGCCAGTTCAACCACCGTAAAGTCATCGGCTTTCTGTAAAAACTCAACTGTTGGAAGAAACATTTGTTCAGGCGACAGATGTTTTACATCGGCACTTAATTTCTCAAATGTTTCGGTTGCTTTCTGAAACATTTTAGCAAGTTGTTCCTTTACTAAAGTTGTATTCTGAATAAACAAAACCGTATTTGGATGGATATAATTCAGAAAACTTTCTCGGTTTTCCTGCAAAAACTTGTTTTCTACATTAGGGATAATCGTGATTTTTTTATTTGTTTCGATCGAAAGTTGCGTTTCCACATCAAAGGCACGAATACTATCAATTTCATTTCCGAAAAATTCAATACGATACGGGTTTTCGTTCGAAAAAGAAAACACATCGATAATTCCACCACGAACAGAAAATTCTCCGGGTTCCGAAACAAAATCAACACGTTTAAAATTGTATTCAAATAAAACTTCGTTCACAAAATCGATCGTCATTTTATCGTTAACGGCAATTTTCAACGTGTTTTTATCTAATTGTTTACGCGTAACCACTTTTTCGAACAAAGCATCGGCGTACGAAACTATTACAACCGGCTTTTTTCGAGCATTTAATCGGTTTAGAACTTCGGCACGCAACAACACATTCGCATTATCGGTTTCTTCGATTTGATACGGTCTGCGGTACGATCCCGGATAAAACAGCACATAATCTTTTGAAATCAAATTCTCCAAATCATTCAAATAATAAGCCGCTTCTTCTTTATCGTTAAAAATCAATAAAAAATGCTGGTCGGACTCTTTAAACAACGCCTGAATTTGAAACGACAATGCCGAGCCGATAAATCCTTTTGCATGAATTTTATTGCCTAATTTGTTAAGCTGCTGTTGCAGTTGCTGCGTTTTGGTTGCTTGTTCAAATACTTTTTTAATACTCATTATTCTTGTGGTAAGGCATTTAAAGTGGCACGTTTAATAGTGTCTATCGGTTGAATTAGTTGATCTTCTCCTGATTCTTTCGGTATTTTTGATTTTATTTCGAATTCGTTAAACTGATTAATGATTGAATTAGTGCTTTTTTGAATATTTGTCAGCAACGTATTTATTTCCCTGATATTCAAAGGTTCTAATTCCAACTGCATGTTCAGATTTTGAATATGGGTTTCCAACAAAGAAAAACGCGCTTTGGTTTCAGGTTTGTTATACATTTCGGGAATATTGTTTTTTAAAACTGCCGATTTTTCTACCAAAGCATTCGATTTATGAACAAGATTCCGAAGGCTTGCATTGGGCGTTATCGTTAATTCGTTCACATAATTTCGCCAATTTTCCCAGTTGTTTAATTTCGAACTAATTGCCGGATTTGAAACGCTTACGGTAAACTTCCATTTTTCGTGAATGTTCTTAACCATAGAATCTTGCGAAATTTTGCTGGTTGCATTCGGTGTGGTTACTACCTCTTTTTTACAACTAATTGTAGCCGTTGCAAGCAGTATTAAAACAAATATATATTTCATAAAAACGTTCTGTAAAACAAACTACAAAATTACTAATATTGGTGGTATGAAATAGTTTAAACAACAAATATTAAGATGGTTTTGAGGAATTTTTACAAAAGATTTAAAAAAAATAGTTACAAAAGCTATCTTTGTAAAAGAAATTAAACAACATGAACGATACCAAAATATTGATTATTGGAGCTTGCGGACAGATAGGCTCTGAACTTACTTTAAAATTACGCGAATTATACGGAACCGATAACGTTATAGCATCAGACATTAGGAAAGGCGAACAGGATGTTTTTAAAACAGGTCCTTTTGAAATTGTTGATGCCATGAACTATGAGCAGGTTGAAGCTTTGGTTGACAAATATAAAGTTGAAGAAGTTTATTTAATGGCGGCTTTACTTTCGGCAACAGCAGAGAAAAATCCGGCTTTTGCATGGGATTTGAATATGAATTCGCTGTTTCACGTATTAAATTTAGCTAAAGAAGGAAAGATTAAAAAGATATTTTGGCCATCTAGCATTGCTGTTTTCGGACCAACAACTCCAAAACATGATACACCGCAATATACTGTAATGGAACCATCTACCGTTTACGGAATTTCTAAACAAGCTGGTGAACGCTGGTGCGAATATTACTTTAACAAATACGGAGTTGATGTACGTTCTATTCGTTATCCGGGATTAATTTCATGGAAAACACCACCCGGCGGTGGTACAACAGATTATGCTGTTGATATTTATTACAAAGCAGTTGCCGACAATAAATACACTTGCTTTTTATCTGAAAATACCGAATTGCCAATGATGTACATGGATGATGCCATTCGTGCAACCGTTGGAATTATGCAGGCTGATAAAGAAAAAATTAAAATTCGTTCTTCGTACAACTTGTCAGCAATGAGTTTTACACCAAAAGAAATTGCAGCAGTTATTGCAAATGAAAAACCAGGATTTACAATTTCTTATGAACCAGATTTCCGTCAGGCAATTGCCGATTCATGGCCAAGCAGCATTAACGATTCTGAAGCACGTAAAGATTGGAATTGGCAACATGATTACGATTTGGAAAGCATGACAAAAGTAATGTTGGAAAATTTATCTGAATAATGATTATTTTTAAAAATTATTTTTTATCATTGTAAATTATAAAAATTTATTACATTAGCATAAAAAATACATAAACTATAAACAAATAACTATGAAAAAAGTATTTTCACTTTTATTAATAATATTACCATTAATGCTTTTAACAGTATCTTGCCATGAAGAGGAAGATCCAATTACATCTACATCACCTTATGCGAAATATAAAGGATCATGGATTGGAACCTATTCAGGAAGCGATATCGGTGAAATAGATTTTACTGTTAATGGCGATGGAACTATAAAAGGTGACGTTCTGTCTGGAGGTTTTAAAAGTTTAGAATTAACTTTAAAAGGAAAAGTTAATGTACACGGGGAAGTTTCCATGATCTTAATTAATACAACCGAAGAAGGAGTAGATGAAGAGATAGGTGGTTTTGTAGGATCAATGTTCGAATCAAACGCCTCAGGAACTTGGACAAATGATTTAAACGGGGGAATTAAAGGAACTTGGATAGCAAGTAAATAAAATATAATTTATATAAACAAAAGGTCATCAAAATATTTTGATGACCTTTTTTATTTGACTCTTAAATAATCGTATATTTTTTATTATATTAGTTATCAGATAATTAAAAATAAAATTTTATAAAAAAAATTATACTAACATTCATTACTCTATTTGGTTTAGCTTGTAATGCACAAGTACAACTTACGAATGAAAATTTTGATTTACTTCAAAATTATGCATTACCTACCGGATGGAATGCTGTATTTACTGATAATTATATTGGGATAGACGATTACTATACAGCCTGTAGTGGTACACAATATCTATATGCTAATATTTATGAAAGCGAAATAACCGAGATTACAAGATCTTTATATGTAAGTATCATACCAGGAGTTGCAACAATTAGTTACAACTTGAAAATAATGGATTTTGATTTAGAAACACCTTTTGTAGGTGATTTTGGTACTGTTGAAATGTTGTACACCTTAAATAATGGAAATACTTGGCACAGTGCATTAACCACTAATAGCACAAACTTTACACCATCAAACAATTGTCAACTTCTATCGTACACCATTCCAACGGGTTCGATTTCCAGCTTGGATAATCTTAGAGTAAAGTTTAATTTTATCTACAATTCTGGTGATTGGGAAGTTATTATAGATGATTTTAAAATTGATATTGATGACTCTGCAACAATATCAACTTTAGATTTAGCAAATTTAAGTGTTTATCCAAACCCTGTAACAGACAAGTTGAATGTAGATTACAAAGAAAATATATCTAATTTAACTGTTTATGATTTATCAGGAAGATCTGTAAAGTCACTTACTACAAACAACGATAATAACTCAATTGATGTTTCTGGTTTAACTTCGGGAACGTATCTATTAAAAATAGAAACTGAAAACAAAAATGTTTCTACAATAAAATTCATTAAGAAATAACACAAAAAAACCACTTCATTTTAGAAGTGGTTTTTTTATTTTCTTTCAGTGCTTCAATACTCTCAGAAGTCTCACTTAAAGCTATTTTGTACCATTTGTCCATTAATGGGAAGATTGTTTTGGAAACTTCTTCTATCGGATTATAAAAAACCGATTCCTCCAACTTTTCTTTTGAGACAATTAAATTGTTGAAGTTTATTTTTTGAAACAAGTTCAGGAAAACCGAAATTATCAGCAACATTTTCAACCCTTCAAAAACAGCTCCCAGAATTTTATTCACAAATCCAAGTGCCAAACTCTCGACAAGTTTTGTAATTATTTTCCCTAGAAAAAAAAGTAAAACCAGCACTCCCACAAAAGTTATAAAAAACGCTGCAATGGTTAAAGTATTTGGATTCCACTGTGTATTTGCGATTAAAAAATCACGCGTAAAAAACGAAAATCGTAACGAAAGATAAATTCCCACAATCAAGGCAATTAATGAAATTACCGATACTACCAAACCGTTTTTTATCCCTTTAAACAAGGCGTATCCCAATAAAACGGCAATTATTAAATCTACAACAATCATATCGTTAAAATAAAGTACAAATATAAAGCAGTTTCGGCATTATGAAATATCTTTGCAGTTCAAGAAAACAATTTTATGGCAAGAGACGAAGAATTAAAAGAACGGTGGAATTTGCTGGTTGAAAAACTGTCTGATCAATTTGCCGACGGAGATACATTGGATGTTGACGGAATAACTTATTTAATCGGGATACAAGAATTAGGTAAATTCAATAAAAAATTTAAAAAAGACGAAAAAGTAAACATTATGCACATTGCCATTTGCCGTTTGCTGGAACCTTTTGGATATTATGAATTTTCGCATTTCGATGACGACGGCTGGCCACATTACACCATTAAAGACCAACTGCCACACTTAAAAGCAGGCGAACAGGCGGTGTTAATGAAAGATGCCATTGTACATTATTTCTTAGATAACGGTTATATAAGTTAATTTTTAACCATTCTAATTTTAAGCATCAATCAAAAAGCGTAAATTTGCAACAATTACCTGTTTTATAAAACAATGATAGACAAGATTAAAGAATTAATTGGCGAAGCGGAAGCTTTTACGACTGACAATAAAGACACTTTAGATACTTTTAGAATTAAATTTATTTCTAAAAAAGGACTGATTAATGAAATTTTTGCCGAATTTAAAAACGTTCCAAACGATCAAAAGAAAGAATTCGGGCAGGCAATCAATTCGTTGAAAAATGCTGTTGAGGGAAAAATCAAATCTATTCAGGATACATTGGAATCCAAAGAAGAAACCGCAGGTATTTTTGGTGATTTAACGCGTCCGGGAACACCTATACACATTGGATCGCGCCACCCGATTTCTTTAGTTAAAAACCAGGTTATTGATGTTTTTTCGAACATTGGTTTCAATGTTTCCGAAGGTCCTGAAATTGAAGACGACTGGCATAATTTTGAAGCATTAAACTTCCCCGCACACCACCCGGCACGAGATATGCAGGATACTTTTTTCGTACAAATGAACCCGGATTATCTGCTGCGTACGCACACTTCATCGGTTCAGGTACGTTATATGGAAAACAACCAACCACCAATTCGTACCATTTCCCCTGGTCGTGTTTTTCGTAACGAAGCTATTTCATCGCGTTCGCATTGTATTTTTCATCAGGTAGAAGGTTTGTATATTGATAAAGACGTATCGTTTGCCGATTTAAAGCAAACATTATTATATTTTACTAAGGAAATGTTCGGAAAGTCGAAAATTCGTCTGCGTCCATCTTATTTTCCTTTTACCGAACCAAGTGCAGAAGTTGATGTGTACTGGGGATTGAAAACAGAAACCGATTACCGTATTACAAAAGGAACCGGCTGGTTAGAAATTATGGGCTGTGGTATGGTTGACCCAAATGTTTTAAAAGCATCGAACATAAACCCTGAAGAATACTCTGGTTTTGCCTTTGGTATGGGCTTAGAACGTATGGCAATGTTGTTGTACCAAATTGGAGATATCCGTATGTATTTTGAAAACGATGTTCGCTTTTTAGAACAGTTTAAATCTAATTTTTAAGAATCTCTATTAATAAACAACAACAGCCTTGAAAATCAAGGCTGTTGTTGTTTTAAGCTTGATCTATATTATCCGTATAAAATAATCTTTTTTGACCAATTATAAAGAACACCAAAGCAGTGGCAAACGATATAAAACCAACGTTCACAATAAAGCCTAAGGCAAAACAAATTACCCAGATTAATTTTTCGCCTGCAGGCATTTTTTTCGATTTAAAAATCATAAAGTACGCCAACGCAATATAAATAACCGATGAAATTAAGCCAACAGTAATCAAATTGTTTCCGTTTAAAAAACCTAATTCCATGTGGGTAACTTTAAATACCGATCCTACAATTAAGATGATAAAAATTAATACAAACGATATTCTGTAATATTTAAAAAGACTCATAAATTACATTTTTACAAATTTACACAAATTGAAATCTTTTTTCGGTTTGTATTATTTCGTTTTTAAGCTTTGGTTTTATGATTTTGAAAAACACATAAAAAATTATAAAATGAAGCAAAACAAACAATGTTAGAAAGTGCATACCCAACACAGATAATCCGTTTGAAGTTTCAAAAAATTGACGAAACATATTAAAATACAAACCTCCAAATCCAATAATTGGCAAAGAAAAAACCGATTGTGCCACCGATTGTATTAACCAAGTACGTTGCTTACTTTTTTGTTCTTTTTTAATTCTTGACATAAATCGAAATGCATCTGCTGTAAAATAAAGAAATGACAGTAATAAGATTGCTAGCAAAACAGTTTCTCCCCAATATTTATAATATCCTAACAGATAAAAAATACCTAAATAAAGTAAAACAGTTACAATAACTTTAGGAATTGAAATAAATTTCAGTACTTCACTCCAAAGCATTTTATTGTAATATTTATGTAAATTGGCTTGTTTCTGTTCAACCAAACCTGTAAAACCGAAGATTCCAAACTTTTTAAACTCGGTTTGTAAAGCATCTTCAAACAAAATGTTGGGGGTTTCTTTCCATTGATCTTCAATAGCATTTGCCAAATGATCTACCAATTCTACCTGAACATCGTAATGTTCTACATAATGCTTTTTGGTAAAATCAAATAATTGTTCTATCTGCTGATTTGTTAAACGTTTTTCCATTTTTTAATGTTTTTAATCATTTTTAAATGACGAAAATAATTGCAAGATTTTATAATAAATAGAAAGTAAAATACATTAAAGAAAAGCAAAACACCTAACCACAAATCAATATTCTCTTTATATTTTAAATTCTGACTTGTAAAGATTATTGATAAAATACATAAAGGCACAATGTTCTTTTTGTTGGCATAAGCAGCTATTTGTCCGTAAACCGTAGTATATGTGCCATCTACGTATTTTCTATAAGTATATACGTTCATAAAAATAGCCAAAAAAGCTACAACAATTTTATATGTATAAACGATCCAATTTATAGCTTCTATTTCCATTGAATCTTTAAAAAGATAGATCAACAACGGAACTAACAGCGAAATTGCTGCCCAAATGAATAAATCATTTCTGAAAGTTGACAATAGCTGATCTTTATAAAACAACGGCATTTTAATTTTTCCGTACAAATGCATACCGCTCCATTCAACTTCTCGCAAACGATCATGCCAATTATCAAAAACTTTATAAAACGATTCTTCAAAAGAAGCGGTTTCCATTTTTTCTTCAATTTCCGAAGCGATGTGATCTATCACTTCATGTTTGGCATCGTCATAATAAAAATCATAATCAACATAAAGTTTCTCTTCAATTAGCTGTATTTGTTCTGCTGATAACTTCATTGGTTTAAATGTTTAAAAGGTTTTCAAACTTCTTGTCATTTTTATTTTTATAATAAAAAAACAGATAATACATCATTAGACTGACAGCCGAAGCGCCTGAAATAAGTACCACAGACCATTCATTATTCATTTTTTTTACTAACGGAATAATAAAATAGAGGTACAAAGTCAAAATCATAGAAACTGTAAACAATACCCGAATTGTTTGCAGTGATTTATTCTTCGATTTAAAAAAATAGAATCCATAAATAAAAAATGCGAAAATTGTAATAGACATTGGCAACATAAATGTTTCCTTAATCAAAATTTCTTTAGAATCAAAAGGTAATAAAGAATAAAGCACAAAAAACGTCATCCAAAACACAAAAAATATTGGATTGATAAATAGGTCTTTTATCTGTAATTTAGCACCTATAATCCGCGAAAAAGTCATTCTTTTTTGCTCTTTTAAATAAGTTGCTTGCTCTTTAAAAACCAAATCTGCCGCTTGCTGAAAATCTAAATTTTCTTGTTTTTCAATTAAACATAAAATATGATCTAAAACTTCCATCCGAATATCGATAAATCCAAAACCGTAAACAATCAATCGCTGATCTATTTGCTTTATTTGCCCTGCTGATAACTTCATTACATTACTTTTAAAAGTTGATTTTCTATTTTAATATTTTTTCGCATAAGAATGGTTCGCATTACAAATACAAGTGTTGTATGTATGATAACAAATAATGCTGGTTGTGAGAGTAAATCTCCATCGCTGTAATTGATACCAAGATTGACAAATAAGGCGAAAACCAAAACGCCAACATAAATTTTTATCTGATCTTCAGCATAAATGCTTAATACCGTATTGAATCGATTTTTACTAAATAAATTCATTAAGTAAAATCCTAAAACAAGCCCTATACCTCCAAAAATATACATCATGTAAGTTACCCAATCTTCTTTTCTATATAGCATAGATCCAAAACATAGAAGTGCAGTTAATGGTACTATACAATAGTTGTATTTCCAATCGAGTTTTTTCCATAATTTTGAAACCATTTTTGGAACGCTATCATATTTAGAAGTTCGATCCCATGCAATTTCATTGTTCCATTTTTGTAAAACTTTAGGTAACGCATTATCAAAGCTCATGTTGTCATATTGCATCTCAAGTTCAACATCTGATGCAATATGATCTAAAAGTTCAATGCGTAAATCATCAAAATTTTCAAAAGAATAATGTTTACTAAGAATGTAATCAATTTGCTTTATTTGTTCTGTTGTTAACTTCATTAAAAATCCAGTTTTAAATTAGGATTAACAATTGTTTGCATGTTGCGGATAAAATTTTCCAATTCTTCCATACGCGAAACCGTTTCTTTAACACCACTTTCTGTAAGCTTGTAATATTTACGAATACGTCCGTCCACCCGATCCATTTCCACATCTAAAAAACCGTCGGCTTCCATTTTGTGCAATGCCGGATACAAGGCACCTTCGGTAATATTCATTTCGCCTTGAGTGATTTCCTTTACCTTTTGGGTAATTTCGTAACCGTACATTTTTCCGTGCTGTTCCAAAAGTTTCATAATAATGGTATTTAAACTTCCTTTATATAATTGTTGCTGCTTTTTCATATACTTATGATTGTTATGCATACAAATATACATAATTTTTTTATGCATCAAAATACTAGGTATAATTTTATTTCAGAAATGATAAATATCAGTAGTAAGCCGTTGTAATTTTGTATTTTTGCATAAATTCAATTAAAATGTCAAAATTCAATCCTTTAAAGGTAAAAGAAATAAGAAGAGAAACTCCTTTGGCAGTTTCGATTGTTTTTGATGTTCCTGCACATTTAAAAGCAGATTACCAGTTTAAAGCAGGTCAGTATATAAACATCAAGGCAACAATAAACGGCGAAGAAGTAAGAAGATCATACTCTATAAGTTCGTCGCCAAAAATCGAAGAATTAAGAGTTGTTGTTAAAGCTGTAGAAAGCGGATTGTTTTCAAACTACGTGACACAACACTTACAAGTGGGCGATGTTTTAGAAGTAGCTCCACCCGAAGGTAAGTTTATTTTAGAGAACAAAGAAGCAAAAGTTATTGTAGGAATTGCTGCCGGAAGCGGTATTACACCGATTATTTCATTGGCAAAAGATACGTTAGAAAGCAATCCTGATACTACTTTTGTACTGATTTACGGAAACAAAACGGTTGAAGATACTATATATTACAACGAAATAGATGCACTTAAAAACAAATATTTAGGTCGATTTTTTGTACATTATACCTTTACAAAAATACATCCGGAAGGTGCTTTGTTTGGAAGAATTGAACGATCTACCATAAATTTTGTACTTAAGAACAAACACAGCGAAAAACGTGTAGACGAGTACTTTCTTTGTGGCCCAGAAGATATGATTAAAAAAGTAACTGCTGTTTTAACTGAAAACGGAGCCAACGAAGAACAAATTCATTACGAACTGTTTACCACAAGTTCTACCAACGGCGAAATTCCGGTAACGGGCGAAGGCATGGTTAAAGTTACCGTTTTGGTTGATGATGTGGAAACTACCTTTAACATGCCACGCACCGAAAACATTTTAAATGCCGCGTTAAAACACGGGATTGATGCTCCGTATTCATGTCAGGGCGGTATTTGCAGTTCGTGCATGTGCCGTACCGTGAAAGGATCAGCAGAAATGAAAACCAACCATATTTTAATGGATGATGAAATTGAAGAGGGTTTGCTTTTAGCTTGTCAGGCCTATGTAACATCAGATGAGATTTATGTTGATTTTGATGATGTTTAAACCTCAATAAATTATAAAAACAGAAAAGCAGGATTTCAAAATCCTGCTTTTCTGTTTTTATAAATCAAAACCTAAATCGGTTCGGTAATATTTTTTGTCGAAGTTTATTTTTTCAACGTTTTTGTATGACTGTTTTAAAGCATCCTTGAAGTTTTCTCCGTACGATGTTACTGCAATTACACGTCCGCCGTTTGTAACAACAACTCCGTTTTTTTCGGCAGTTCCTGCATGAAAAACAATCGAATTTTCAACCTGATCCAAACCTGTAATCGGTTTTCCTTTCTCGTAATCTTCTGGATATCCGCCCGAAACAATCATTACAGTTGTTGCCGTTCTTTCATCGGTTTCCAACACGGTATTTGCCAGCGTTTGGTTTGCAACTGCCTGAAATAATTCTACAAGATCTGATTTTATGCGGGGTATTACCACTTCGGTTTCCGGATCACCCATACGTACGTTGTATTCAATCACAAACGGATCATCGCCCACTTTTATCAAACCAATAAAAACAAAGCCTTTGTATTCAATAGCATCGTTTTTAAGTCCGTTAATGGTTGGTATTACAACGCGCTCTTCTACTTTCTGCATAAATTCTGCATCGGCAAACGGAACCGGAGAAACAGCTCCCATTCCACCCGTATTTAATCCTGTATCACCTTCACCAATACGTTTGTAATCTTTAGCTGTTGGTAATATTTTATATGATTTTCCGTCGGTTAAAACGAAACATGATAGTTCAATTCCGTCTAAAAATTCTTCAATAACCACTTTAGACGACGCGTCGCCAAACTTAGCATCAACCAACATATTTTTTAATTCCTGCTGTGCTTCGGCTATATCGTTTAAAATCAATACACCTTTACCGGCTGCCAAACCATCGGCTTTTAAAACGTATGGAGGATTTAAAGTTTTTAGAAATTCGCAACCTGCTTCAACCGTATCTTTTGTAAAAGCTTCGTAACGTGCGGTAGGAATATTGTTTTTAACCAAAAACTGTTTGGCAAATTCTTTACTTCCTTCTAACTGTGCACCGTGTTGCGACGGACCAATAACCGGAATATGGTTTAAAGCGGCATCGTTCTTAAAAAAATCGTAAATACCTTTAACCAAAGGATCCTCCGGACCAACAACTACCATTTCTACAGCATTATCTAAAACAAATTGTTTAACAGCGTTAAAATCTGTTGGGTTTACCGCAACATTTGTTGCAATTTGAGCGATCCCAGCATTTCCTGGCGCCACAAACAACCGGCTGCATTTTGAACTTTGAGTAATTTTCCACGCCAATGCGTGCTCTCTTCCGCCTGATCCTAATAGTAAAATATTCATGTATAGTTGTGTTGTAATTTTAATTGCAAAATTAAGATTAAAAACTAATTAATAAGCCTTTTTCTCACCTTTGAGTGCATTTTTTATGGTTAAATAGATGATTTTTAAATCGAGCAGCAATGACCAGCTTTCCATGTAAAAAATATCGTATTTAATTCGGTTGATGATATCTGTATCGTTCTCTATTTCACCTCTATATCCGTGTGTTTGCGCCATACCTGTAATTCCGGGTTTTATGAAGTGACGCGCCTTGAATTTATTGACTTTTACTGCGTATTTTTCGGTAAAGTTCAACATGTGCGGGCGCGGACCTACTACAGACATTGTTCCTATAAAAACATTGAAAAACTGTGGCATTTCGTCGATACTTGTTCT
>JBEBXJ010000062.1:0-13410 GCA_040391685.1 Paenimyroides baculatum | reverse complement strand
TGCAATCGCCCTTCAAGCCAACTGATAATATGGAAGAACAAATAGATGTAAACGAATTAGGAGAACATATTGTTAGAACCTTAAAAACAATTTTCGATCCTGAAATTCCGGTAGATATTTACGAACTAGGATTAATTTACGATGTTTTTGTGAATGAAAATTACGATGTAAAAATATTAATGACGCTAACCTCGCCAAACTGCCCCGTTGCAGAAACGCTTCCAATGGAAGTTAAAGAAAAAGTAAGCTCTATTAATATGGTAAAAGATGTAGAAATTGAACTGACATTTGATCCGCCTTGGGATAAAGATATGATGAGTGAAGAAGCAAAACTGGAACTTGGAATGTTATAACATGGAAGAAGAAATCATTAATAAGGTAGCCCAGAGCAGCCTGGTAATATTCGATTTGGAAGATTATTTTCCCGAAGAAGAACGTGTTGTTTTAGATATTTCGCAATGGCTTTTCCAAGGTTTTATTTTAAAGGAGAAAGAATTCAGAGCTGTATTAAAAAATTTTGATTTTACAATTTATAGGGATAAATTAGTAGCAATAAACTGTTCAACAGATGCTATTTTACCATCATGGGCATTTATGTTGGTATCGTCGTACGTACAGCCGTTCGCAAAAATGGTGGTTCAGGGATCGTTGCAAAACCTGATCGTTGCGTATTATCAGGAATTGATTGATAGGTTAGATTTTTCGATATACGATAATCAGCCTGTAATCATAAAAGGCTGCTCTAAAAAACCAATTCCGGAAGAGTCCTACGTTATGGCAACTCAAAAAATGATGAATCATGCAAGATCTATCATGTTTGGTGAGGCTTGTTCGGCAGTTCCAATATTCAAAAGAAAAAAATAGCAATAAAAAAAAGTAGATTATGAAAAAGATTATTTTATTAAGTGCTGTTTTGTTAACACAAACATTTTATGCACAAGAAACCGAAGTAAAAAACGATAGTGTTTGGACCAAAAAAGGAACCATAGCTGTTTTGGGGAGCCAGTCAAGCTTTTCACAATGGCAGGCTGGTGGTTCCAATAACCTGGCAATTAACGGGTCTTTAAATTATGATATCAACTACAAAAAAGATGATTGGGTTTGGGATAACAAGTTTATTGCTTCATATGGTATCAACAAACTAAAAGGCGAAGAACAGAAAAAAACCGATGATCGTTTGGAAATTAATTCCATCTTAGGAAAAAAAGCCAAAGGTGAGTGGTACTATTCCGCTTTTACAAACTTTAAAACGCAATTCGATACCGGATTGAACCCCGATAGTTTAGATCAAAAAATCTCTCATTTTATGTCTCCTGCTTATTTACAGGTTGGTTTGGGTATGCTTTGGAAGAAAAGCGATAATTTAAAAGTAAATATTGCACCGGCAACAGCACGTTTTATTTTTGTACACGACCATTTTACAGAATTTGGTGAATCTTTTGGAGTAGAACAAGGTAAAAATATGCGTTTTGAATTTGGTGCAGCCGTAAATGCCTACTATAAAGTACAGGTAATGGAAAATTTTACCATTGAAAACATTTTAAACCTTTATAGTAATTACTTAGAAAATGCAAAAAACGTTGATATAGACTATCAACTAAACGCTGTACTTAAAGTAAACAAGTATATTTCAACAAATTTAACATTTCAGACATTGTACGATGACAACACGTATAAAGGCTTTCAAACACGTCATACTTTAGGTGTTGGATTAAATTATATGTTTTAATTTTGTTTTTGTAAAGTATTTGTCTAAATTTAACGAATTATTATATTAATTTAATCATTATGTTTAGAAAAATACTTTTCTTTCTGCTTTTGGTAAACATGAGCGTCCGTGCGCAGAAAATAGGAATTGATTACGAATGTTTCGATATCAATATTAGTGAAATAGATGTTGATACGAAATTTGTTAGAGATCAAGATGATGCCGATTTCTATATTGTATGTAAAGACAAAAGAATCGAAGTTTCACCTAATTTTCAAACACAATATCTACGAAGAACAGATGTTTATGAAGTAGAGCCACTTGTTCATGCCCCTTATCCCCTTGATCCAGCAATAAACGGAGGTACTGAAGCGAATGATGGTGCCTCATTTCATGATGAAAGAACACCGTGTCCTATTGATTTGCCTTTTAAATTCTGTTTCTTTGGTCAAACTTTCGAACGGATTTTTATTTGGGGAAATGGAGCTGTAAGATTTACTTCTGATACGGAATGTTCAACCTCCAACTACGTTTCTGCTTTGGGTATGGTATTTAATGGTCCTATTCCAGGAAGTATTGTTCATAATGATTTTGTGAATTCTATTTTTGGCTCCTTTCAGCATACACATTGGAATAAAACCATGTATCCAGCAGGAAGTATAAATTATCAAGTATATGGCACGGCACCGTGTAGAACTTTTGTAATTAGTTGGTTTAATATGCCTACTTCAGGGGTTAATGCACAGTTCTGTCCTCCACCTACTCCTCTTCAATCTCATCAGATTGTTCTGCATGAATTAACAAACGTAATAGATGTACATATGATTCAGCATGATGCATGTCCTGCAACCGTTCCAGAGGAATCTTTGGCAATTATAGGAATAGTGAATGCTACGGACACCCAAGCATATTCACCTCCTAATAGAAATCTAGGAAATTGGGATGCCCAGAAGGAATCATGGCGTTTCGCACCAGCAGGTGAGTGTATGTACAGAACCCAATGGACTGTTACGGATAGTAAGGGAAATATAAATAAAATAGATAATTGTGAAGGAACATTAAGTGTAATTGTTGATGAATTAAAAGAAATTACCGCTTCTTTAATTGTTGAGACTTGTGGGGATCCTTATATTGAAACATATAAAATAAAGGTAAGACCCGCTATAGAGATTGATAAATTAGACTTACAACCGATAATATGTGATAAAAATCAGAATACATATGATCTAAATTTGTTAACGAAAATGATTAGGGACGCACAATCATCTTCTGAAAATGAAATAAGAAAATTACGATTTTCCTATTATCCATCAGAAGATGATGCGACTGATAAAACAAATGAAATTAAAAATATTAGAGAATACCCAATTAAAGAAATAGAGAATCCGGTTTACATACGAATTGAATATTCTGAATTGGAAGAATGTTATGAACTTTTAGAAGCCAATATCATTAAAGCACCAGTAGAAGTATTACCTAAATTAGATGTTAATATTTGTACAGAATATACATTGCCTTTATTAACGAATGATGAGTTTTACTATAAAATGGAGCGTTTAGATGAAGATGCAAAATATGTTGTAGAAACAATTTCTGAAATAAAAGAAAATCAAATTATTAATAAACATGGTTATTATAGGGTATATGTTAAAAAAACTAATAAATATAAGTGTGAAGACGTAAAATCTTTCTTGTTAATGGTTGAAAATTGTAGTTATCCTAAAGGTATTTCTCCTAATGGAGATGGCGAAAACGATTACTTAGATTTAACATACAATAACGTTGTGGAATTAAAAGTATATAACCGGTATGGAAAAGTAGTTTATGAACATGGTAAAGGCTACAAAAGACAATGGAATGGTCAAGATTCGAGCGGAAAAATACTGCCTTCAGGAACTTATTTCTTAAATGTCAAAACAAAGGATTACGAATACCAAGATTGGATTCAATTAATGTACGAAACAAAATAATCTTAAACATGAAACTATGAGAAATCTTATATATATTTTTATTTTAATAGCATCTTCAAATATATATTCACAAACCGATATAGAAATTGATGAACTTTTTATAAAATATGAACAAGAATATTTGAAAATGAATAGTCTAGGAGAAATTGATAATTTTGAACTAGCCAATAAAAATTTTTACTCTAAATTTAGTAACTATAAAGAAAGATATAAATTTGAAAAAAACAAAGATAAAGAACGTTGGTTAAATAAAAATCATAAAAGAACTGATTTTAATTCTGCAACTGAAGCTATTGATGCTTATAATCATTTAGTAAGTTCAAAAGAAGCTATTGATAAAATGAGTAATAATATTCAGGAAATTCGCAACGAACTTTTAAAGAAATATGATGTCAACCTGATATGGGAAACCTTACAGACTAGAATTAAAAGTAAAAGATGAAAAAAGAGGAACTTAGTTCCTCTTTTTTATTCTTCTATAGTGTCGTTTTCTGTATATTCCGGATACAGGAAATTATTGTACGGAAAACGGGTAATATGAATTTGCCTTACTGCTTCGTAAACCTTTTGGCGTAGTTCTTCAAAGTTCTCTTTTTCTGTAGCAGATATAAAAACCGTGTTGTTTTCACCAACTTTACTCATCCAAGTGTTTTTCCACTCATTAATAGAATAATGTTTAGAAGATCGTTCAATCATTAAATCTTCTTCATCAAATTTTTCAGCTTTGTAAGCATCAATCTTGTTAAAAATCATGATCGTTGGTTTATCATCGCTTTTAATGTCCTTCAAAATTTGGTTTACCGATTCGATATGGTCTTCAAATTCAGGATGCGAAATATCAACAACATGCAGTAATAAATCTGCTTCACGCACCTCGTCTAACGTAGATTTAAAAGATTCTACCAATTGTGTAGGTAGTTTTCTAATGAAACCAACGGTATCTGATAATAAGAAAGGTAAATTTTTAATGACAACTTTACGAACAGTAGTGTCTAATGTTGCAAACAGCTTGTTTTCTACAAAAACTTCACTTTTTCCCATGGCATTCATCAAGGTTGATTTTCCAACATTGGTATAACCAACCAGTGCAACCCGTACCATAGCTCCACGATTACCACGTTGAACAGCCATTTGACGATCTATCGTGCGTATTTTCTCTTTTAATAAAGCAATTCGATCTCTTACAATTCGGCGGTCGGTTTCAATCTCGGTTTCACCGGGTCCACGCATTCCAATACCACCACGCTGACGTTCTAAGTGTGTCCACATACCGGTTAATCGGGGTAATAAGTACTGAAACTGCGCTAATTCAACCTGAGTTCTGGCGTAAGAAGTTTGTGCACGTTGTGCAAAAATATCTAAAATTAAATTGGTTCGATCTAAAACCTTGCAATCCAACTGGCGCGACAAATTTTTTTGTTGGGCAGGTGTTAATTCGTCGTCAAAAATTAACGTATCAATTTTGTGTTCTTTAATGTAAATTTCAATTTCTTCTAATTTTCCAGTGCCAACAAATGTTTTAGGGTTTGGTTTTTCCATTTTCTGTGTAAACCTTTTTACCACTTCACCACCTGCTGTCTGTGTTAAAAACTCCAATTCATCTAAATATTCTTGAAGTTTTTCTTCGGATTGATTTTGGGTTATGATACCCACCAATACGGCTTTTTCGTAATTTATTTCTTCTTTTTCTAGCATATTGTTTTTTGTACAAAGTATATGCAAATTTATTAAAATACCGCGTAAGCTTACTGCAAATTGACGTGATAGTTGTTTTTTTTTAAATATTGAAAAAAATCTTGATTATATTAAATTAATATTGTTATTTTAGTAATTTCTTAACAGAGGGTGTTGAGAAGAGAAAGAATAACGATGTTTAACGTTGAAAAATAAAATTATCTTTGTAATATTGAAAATATAAATTTGTCCTTTATGAAAATAAATAAAAGTATTGTTGCGGTAGTTTGTATTCTACTAGGAAGTTTAAAGGGACTTGCACAGCAAGATCCTCACTATACGCAGTATATGTACAATCAAAGTATATTAAACCCGGCTTATGCGGGTATTAATGATTATATGTCTACAGGTGTACTGTATAGATCGCAATGGTTGGGAATGAATGACGCGCCAAAAACAGCAACAGCGTTTTTACACACACCGGTTGCAAAAAATGTAGGTATTGGTTTGTCTTTTATTAATGATAATATTGGACCTGTAACTGAAAATTCTGTAAATGTTGATGTTTCTTATACCATTCGTTTGGGGCAAGGTCACAGTTTAGCCTTAGGTGTGAAAGGTGGGGTTGCAATGCAAGAAATTGGTCTTTTTAGTAAAATTAACAGTACATTACCAGACCAAAACGATATCGTTTTTGCAGAAGATAGCAGTTCAACTTTGTTTAATGCAGGTGTAGGTGCTTTTTATTTTACTAATAAATATTATGCTGGTTTCAGTGTAACAAATCTGTTAAATAATACTTATTTAGAAAAAAACAACAAAAAATTTGGTACAGATGTTGCCCATATGTTTTTAACAGGGGGCTATGTATTTGATATTAATAAAGAATGGAAATTTAAACCGTCAACCATGTTAAAAATGGCTGTAGAATCTCCAGTTTCTGTAGATCTTTCTGCAAATGCTTTGTATGACGAAAAATTAGAGTTTGGGGTAACATACCGTCTTCAAGATTCGTTTGGTGCAATGGTTAATTACAGAATTACACCAAAATTAAGAGTAGGATATGCTTACGATTACATTACATCTGATTTAAATTATGCAACAAGCGGATCACATGAAGTAATTCTATTGTTTGATATTTTCTACAAGAAAAAGGTATCTAGTTCACCACGTTTCTTCTAACAGCTGCTAAATAATAATTATGAAAAAAATATACTTATCCCTTTTATTAATAGGTTCTTTATATACAGCGCAAGCACAAAATACGGCATTTATCAGTACACCTGAAGAGCGTTTAAAGCATGCCGACAATTTATTCAAAAGATATGAATTTGTTGAAGCAGCAGAACATTATAAAAAATTAGTACGCGGCGAAAAAACGGATGCTTATGTGGTTGTACAGTTAGCAGAAACTTATTATAACTTATTTAATACAGTAGAATCTGCAAAATGGTATGCTAAGGCAATAGAATTGAATCCAAATCAAGATGCCGAAGTGTACTACAAATATGCACAAATGCTTAAAGCAAGTGGGCGTTATGATACTTCAAACAAAATCATGAAGAAATTTGCCGATTTAAAACCGGAAGATTCTCGTGCAATTGATTTTATGCAGGATCCTGATTATATTCCTGCTTTAAGAAGCCAGGAAGCACTTTTTACGTTTGAAGACAGTAGGATGAACCATTCGCAGTTTTCTGATTTTGGTGGAATTTTAACTGCCGATAATACGTTGTACTTTGCTTCTGCGCGTGATGAATCTAAAAAGAAATACGGTTGGAACGATCAACCTTTCTTAAATGTTTACGCAGCAACTTATGTATCCGACGAAGAAAAATTCAAAGACATTAAGCCTGTAGATGAATTAAATACCAAACATCACGACGGACCAACAACCGTAACTGCAGACGGACAAACAATGTTTTTTGCTACAGAAAGTTTCCGTGGCGGAAAGTTTGAAAGAGATAAGAAAAACCGTTTAAAGAAAGGTAAGGTAAGTGTTTACCGAGCAAAATACAACGGAAAAAAATGGACAGACATTGATCCTGTTCCATTTAATTCACCAAATTACATGGTAAGTAACCCCGCAGTTTCTCCAGATGGTAAAATGTTGTATTTTGCTTCTGATATGCCAGGATCTGTTGGTGATATGGACATTTGGCGTGTAGCTTTAAACGAAGATGGTACTTACGGAACACCTGAAAATTTAGGAACCATTGTAAATACCGAAGGGCGTGAATCATTCCCTTTTATTTCAGACGACGATAAGCTGATCTTCGCATCAAATGCACATAAAGGTTTTGGTGGATTGGATTTGTATATGTTCGATTTGACTGATCCTAATGCAAAAGTGCGTAACATTGGTGACCCAATTAATACAGCAAAAGACGATTTTCATTTATCATACTATTCTGATAAAGGTGTAGGATTCTTATCAACAAACCGTGTAGGTCGCGATGATATATACAAAGTGCGTCCGGTTTGTGTTACCGAAATGGTAATTACAGTTAAAGATCAAAAAACAGGTGCAATTTTAAAAGATGCACAAGTTGCTATTTTAGATTACGATAAAAACATCATTGAAACACGTTTTACAGATTCTTACGGAATTGTACGTTATGATACCGACTGTAACAAAGTTTTTGCTTTACATGTAACTTCAGAAGGTTATGAAAGTAAAGATGTGGAGTTACAGAAATGGGGAGATGGTAAATATCCAATCGACGTAGAATTACGACCAATTGAGATGATTGTGATTCAAGATAGAATCGTTTTAGGAGATATTTATTTTGAATTCGATAAATCGAACATTACACAACAAGGTGCATTTGAATTAAACAAACTGGTTCAAATTTTACAACGAAACCCGACTATGAAAATAAAAATTGAATCGCATACCGATAACAAAGGTAGTGATGCATACAATTTAAAATTATCAGACGAGCGTGCACGTTCAACTATGCAATACGTTATTTCTAAAGGTATCAACGGTTCTCGTTTGGAGGCCCGTGGTTATGGTGAAAGTGTTCCGAAGGTTGATTGTGGTACAGGTTGTACACCTGAACAGGATGCAATGAACCGTCGTTCAGAATTTATTATTACACAGAAGTAATTTTACATATTATATAGTTAAAAAGACCTCATTTTTTGAGGTCTTTTTCTTTATTTAAAGTTTTGGCACAGTACTTGATATTTTGATATGTATAAAACATAAAGCAATTAAAAATGAAAATATTTAGATTCGCATTAATAGCAATGGCAATGTTAACAGCAAGTGTTGGCGTTGCGCAAAACAACAGGGGTAATGCAACTGTTGTAGCTCAGAATTACGATATTTCTGATAATCTGGATTTGCAGGCAGTAGCATCTATTTTTGGCGAATCTAGAGATTTGGAAGATTTTGAGCGAAGAATAAACGATCCATCGGCACAGATATCAAACTTAGATTTGAATAACGATAATTATGTTGATTATTTACGAGTGGTTGAAGTTGGTGAAAGCGATGTTCGTGTGATAGTAATTCAGGCAGTTTTAGGTCAGGATCAGTTTCAAGATGTTGCAACTATTGAGATAGAGCGTCAGCGTAATAAAACGGTTCAGGTGCAAATTGTTGGTAATTCATACATTTATGGTCCAAACTATATCTATGAGCCTTTCTATTACTCAACACCAATATTCTTTGATATGTTCTGGTTAGCAACTTATCGTCCATACTATTCACCGTGGTACTGGGGTTATTATCCAACGTATTATTCTTATTGGAGACCTATGCCGGTGTTTAGATACCACAGCCATATCTATTCTCACATCAACCACAGAAACAGATATTCGTACACAGATAACCGTAGATTGGTTCGTGCAGACCGTATGTACAGCAATGTAAGAGGGAATTCTTTAGAACGCCAAAATCCTAACAGATCTTTTGCAAGCCGTAATGAAAATGTAACCAACCGTAGAGCATTAGAAACAACAAGAGATAGTTCTCGTTCAAGAAATACTTTACAAGCCGGAAATACTGTAAATTCAGGAAGAAACAATAGTGTTAACAGAGTACAGGCTACTGATGGTAGAAATACAATCTCAACCGGTAGAGCTACAAATGTAAATTCTGGCAGACAAAGAGTTTCAAGTGAAGAGTTTTCAAGAAACCGTGCGTCTAATTCTTCTTTAAGAACGGATAGAGCAACCATTCAAAACAGTGGTGCTGTAAGATCCGGTAATTCAACTATAAGCAGAGAAGCTGCTCCGGCAAGTTCAAGAATAGAACGTTCATCGCGTATCTCGTCACAACCAAATAGAACTTTCAGTCAGCCAAGTTCTTCTCCTAACAGAAGTTCGGCTCCTACAATGAGTCGCAGTTCATCACCTAGCATGAGCAGATCTTCAGCTCCTTCAATGAGTAGAAGCAGTGGATCAGCAGCAGGTAGTGGCAGAAGTTCATCAGGTGGCGGAATGACCAGAGGTGGTAGATAAATAAAAATTATTCAAAATTAAGAAGAGTGCTGAAAAGCACTCTTTTTTTATTGTATTTAGCTGAATAAAGCTTTTAGCTCTGTTGCTTCGCTTGGTTGCATTTTACCTGCTAAAACCAAACTTAATTGCTTTCTGCGTAGGGCAGCATCGAATCTTTTAATTTCCTCTTCTGTTTCAGGCGTTATTGTCGGAATTTCAATTGGCGTACCCATTTCATCAACCGCAACAAAGGTATAAATTGCTTCGTTTGCTTTTTGGCGGTTTCCCGACTCACGGTCTTCAATCCAAACATCAAGAAAAATTTCCATTGATGTTCTAAAGGTTCTGGAAACTTTCGCTTCAATAGTTACCACGCTCCCTAACGGAATACTTTTGTTAAAAGCTACGTTGTTTACAGAAGCAGTTACACAAATTCTGCGTGAATGTCTGCGTGCCGTTATGCTTGCAGCACGATCCATGCGGGCAAGCAGCTCACCCCCGAAAAGATTGTTCAAAGGATTTGTTTCACCGGGAAGTACAATATCCGTTAAAATAGTAATAGAATCTTTAGGTGTTTTAGATTGCATAATTTGTATTTTCTTACAAAAGTAGCAGAAATTTTTAATAATATCATATAAAAAAGACCCGTAAAGGTCTTTTCTGTATTTAGTTTTCAATAAAAATCCAAGCGTCTTTATTTACTTTTTCGTGTATTTGGCGTAAATCTTTTTGTGCTTCTTCTTGCGTTGCATAGCTGTTGTAAACTACCTGACGCATATTGTGTTTAGATTTTGACAAATATTTTGCGTTTGTGTAACCTTTCGCTTTTAACTCGTTGGTTAAAATCTGTGCTTTAGCTTCGGTTTTAAAAGCTCCGGCAACAATATGAAAAGGTTTGTTAACCTGTGTTACTTCTGCAACTTTTTCTTTAATTACCTGCGGAGCTTCAATAACAAAGGTTGCTTGTTGCAATTTTTGTTCTATTTGGTTTTGAACATCTTTTTCAACCGCTAATTTTTTCTCCTGATAAACCTCGTATTCCTGATAAGTAGAAACTGAGCTGTACAAACCTACTGCCGCAACAACTACAGCTGCATAACGCATCCATTGTAAACGTGGTTTGTTTTTGTCAACGGTAGGTAGTTCAATAACTCTGGTTTCGCCTGTTTGATTTTCACGTGTTAAAGCAGTTGCCATAACAGCAGTTAAACCAAAAGATGATGTTAGGTAATTGGTAGATCCAACAGGTTCAAACTGTATTTTTTGCTCACTGTTTAAAGAAAGCTCTCCAATATTCTTTAAATAAACAACTTCTTTATTATTTAGGTTTGCTTTCCATAAAGAAATTTGTTCCTGAATCAATGAAACAGCTTCGTTAAACGAAATGTTTTCTTCCAAAGCAATGTGGTTTGCCAGTAAACCGTCGTTTTGTTGTAACAAGCTGTTAAACAAAATGGTTTTTTTAGGTGGTACAAACGTATTGCTGGTTTCGTTATAGCGTGCAGAAACGGTTTCGGTAATAAAAGCACCAAAAGTGGGTACCGTTACGCATTGGTAACGATATAATAATGCTGAAATATGTTTTTCGATCATCATAAGGCAAAATTAACCAATCAATACATTTTAAAGAAATTTATTCACAAATGTTATTAACAATTTTTGGTTTTTGTTGATAACATTTTGAGTTGGAATACTTTTCGTGTTTTTCAAATTTAAAAAATGATTTATATTTATAAAAGAATGATAATCAAAAAAGTAAATGAATACATCAACTTTAACATCTTACTTAAAATTACTGGCTTGTGATGGTATTGGAGTTCTTTCGGCACGAAAACTACTTGATGTCTGCAAAGATGTGAATGTTATTTTTAAGGCAGATAACAAGCAGTTTTTTACTGATTTTAATGTTCCGAAATCAATACAGAATTCCCTTTTACAGTTTGATAAATATGATGTTATTCAAGAAGAGCTGAAGTTTATAGAAAAGAACAGTATTAATTGTGTTGGAATTTTAGATGATGAATATCCGATGCTTTTAAAGGAATGCGCCGATGCTCCTATACTTTTGTTTTATAAGGGCGATCTCTCTCTTCTAAACAATAATTGTCTGGCAATTGTGGGAACCCGCAAAATATCAGCCTACGGAAAAGAGGTTACAGCAAAGTTAATGGAGCAGTTACAGCCTTACAAACCCACAATTGTAAGCGGAATGGCGTACGGAGTTGATATTGCAGCCTATCACGAAGCTCGAAAAGTAAATTTACCAACTGTTGGAATTATGGGAACCAGTTTTAAAAAACTGTATCCTGCAATTCACAAGAATTTTTATAACGATTTGTTTAACAACGGACTAATTATTACAGAATATGCTGGTTTTAATACGTTGGTCCCTGAATTGTTTACACGTCGCAACCGAATTATTGCCGGTTTGTGCAGTGCTACGGTTGTAATAGAAAGCGCAGAAAAAGGAGGATCGTTATCTACAGCATATTTTGCCAACGATTATAATCGTGAAGTTTATGCAATACCTGGTAAAATAAATGATGAGTTCAGTAAAGGCTGTTTACGTTTGATACATGAAAACCGTGCACAGCTCCTTTATAATTTTGATCATTTAATTACCGATTTGAACTGGAATACAACCACAGAGCCAAAGAAGGAAACTATTGTTAAAAAAGAAATCAACCTAAATGATTTTTCAGCATTACAGCAAACCATTTTAAAAAGTTTACAAAACGAATCGTTGCATATTGATGAACTGGCATTGCAAACAAATTTAGATATGTCGGTTTTAAACGCTGAATTAATGATGTTAGAACTAAACGGAATTGTTGTAGGTTTACCCGGAAAGATTTTTAAGGTGAAATAAAAACGCCACTTAATTGAGTGGCGTTATGTAATACCCCAACTTCTCTCTAACTCGGTTCAGCGTACCGTTGGCAATAACAGAGGCTTTTGCAGCACCTTCTGTTAAAAAACGATCAACCTCTTCCAAGTTATTCATATAGTAAGTATATTTTTCGCGTATGTCTTTAAACTTATCACAAATCAATTCAAACAACGCTTGTTTAGAGTGTCCGTAACCGTAATTTCCGCCTTCATAATTAGCACGCATTTGGGCAGTTTGCTCCGGTGTTGCCAATAACTTGTAAATAGCAAAAACATTGCAGGTATCCGGATTTTTGGGGTCTTCTAACGGGGTGGCATCGGTAACAATAGCCATAATTTGTTTGCGAAGCTTTTTATCGTCTTCAAAAATATTAATGAAGTTGTTACGACTTTTACTCATTTTTTCGCCATCGGTTCCTGGAACGGTCATGATATCGTCCGAAATTTTAGCATTCGGCAACACAAAGGTTTCTCCCATCTGACTATTAAAACGCGAAGCAACATCACGCGTAATCTCCAAATGCTGTAACTGATCTTTACCAACCGGCACAAATTCAGCATCGTACAATAAAATATCGGCAGCCATGAGCATAGGGTAGGTAAACAAACCGGCATTCACGTTTTCTAAATAGCTTGATTTATCTTTAAACGAATGCGCCAAGGTTAAACGCTGAAACGGAAAAAAACAGCTTAAGTACCAGGTAAGCTCACAAGTTT
>JBEBXJ010000061.1:0-14125 GCA_040391685.1 Paenimyroides baculatum | reverse complement strand
GCCAGGTTGCAGCCACACTGTATGTATTTTCTTTTAATGTTTTAGCGTCTTTAATCTGTGTTGCCGAATGTAAATCGGCGATAAATAAAAACGTTTCATTTTCAGGATTATTTGCCATTTCAATAGCAGGCAAAATAGCTCCTAAAAGATTTCCAAGGTGTGGGGTTCCGGTACTTTGAACTCCTGTTAATACTTTTGCCATTCTTTTAAAATTAATTTTTACAAATTTAAAAGTTTATAACGTTAGTTGTTAAAATTATTTATTTATTAATTTGCAGTGTCTAACAAAAAACACATGAAATTTTTAAAGAACACCATCTGGTTTTTATGGAAAATATGGTTTTACCTGATTATACTGGTGGTAATTTTGGTACTTTCTCCATTTTTAATCATTTCATTATCAACCGATAAATTTTACCGTTTCTTTTTCTTGTTGGCAAGAATTTGGGCTTATGCGGTATTTTACGGAACAGGGTTTAGAAAATCGATTATTACCAAACAACATTTCGATCCAAATAAAAGTTACATGCTTACGGCAAATCATACGTCGATGATGGATATTATGCTGATGCTGATTCTGGTTAAAAATCCGTTTGTTTTTGTTGGCAAGAAAGAATTGGCAAAATTGCCCATTTTCGGATATTTCTATAAAAGAGCCTGTATTTTGGTAGATAGATCAAGTTCGGTAAGCCGACAAAAAACCATGATCGCTGCAGCACAAAAGCTGGCGAGTGGTTTAAGTGTCTGTATTTTTCCTGAAGGCGGTGTGCCAAATGAAGAATCGATTGTTTTAGATGATTTTAAGGACGGAGCTTTCCGTTTGGCGATCGATTTTGGAATTCCGGTGGTTCCCATAACTTTTATCGGACTAAAAAAGATGTTTCCTTTCCGTTTTTTTGCAGGTCATCCGGGAAATGTGTTCATTTACCAGCATCCGTTTGTTGAAACCAAAGGATTAACCCAGCGCGATAAACCCGAATTAAAAGACCAAGTACGCGAATTGATATTACAACCTTTGTTAAAGCATGAAAAAAATAATCATTCGTAGTTTAATAACACTTGTTTTATTGGCTGTTGCTATTTTACTAGTACTTAAATTTGTACGTCCGCAACACGATGTTTCGCTTGAAGCTAAAGATCGATTCAAACTAAATTCCAATCAAGCAAAAGAATTTCTAAAAGATCATCCCGATTTTAATCAGGACGTTGTTTTCTTGGCAGATATGGCTATTGAAAGTCGCTATAACCGCTTTTATGTGTACGATGTAAAAAACGATAGTATTTTGCACAAAGGTTTGGTGGCACATGGAAAAGGATCGAACACCGAAACGTATGGCGAATTGCAGTTTAGCAATGTGGAAGGCAGTAATAGGTCGTCGTTAGGAAATTATAGGGTAGGAGTAGATTATGTAGGCAGATTCGGAAAATCGTACAAATTACATGGTTTAGACAAGACTAACGACCAAGCTTTTGCACGTTACGTGGTTTTACATACCTATACTTTTATGCCACACGAAGAACAGTTAGTGCCCATTATTAATAGCGAAGGCTGCCCAATGGTTAGTAACGAAACCTTTAAGATTTTAGAAAAGATTATTGATAATAGCAAAAAACCTATTTTGTTAAGGATTTACTATAAGTAGAATGACCTGTCATCCTGAGTATTAGCGGGTCGAGTATTAGTGATAGTAGTGGATTAAAAAGTCAAAACTTTCAATTTCTCCCTTATCCCGCCATTTCCCCAATACGATGTTAGCTGATGTTTTTGTTAGTTAATTTAGATATATTTTTTTACATTTGCATACTATTATTATCAAATTGAAATTGATGTTTTATTATTACGGAAGAAAAAAACAAATAGCTAAATATTATCCTTTACCAAGTTATGATACTGTAATTGAACCATTTGCGGGTTCTGCAGCATATTCGATGTATAAGGATAATTGGAAAAAAAACGTCATTCTAATAGAGAAAGATAAAAAAGTATATGACATTTGGAAATGGTTAATTGAAGATGCAACTGAAGCAGATATTTTAAATTTACCAGAATTAAAAGTAGGTGATAAAAGTTCAGAATTTTTACATATTGTACACGCTGCAACTAAAATGGCATTTCATTTCAAAACAATAAAGGTTACATCTGTTTTAGAGAGAAATTGGGAAATTAGTAGGAGAATTTTTTCAGAAAATTTGTACAAAATTAAACATTGGCAAATAATAAATGATGATTATACTTCAGCACCAGATATTGAAGCCACTTGGTTTATTGATCCACCATATAAAGGTGATGCTGGTTTAGGTTATAGACATAGTAGTAAATTATTAAACTATGAGGATTTGGCAAAATGGATTGTGGATAGAAAAGGTGAAGTTATTTGTTGTGAAGGAAAGGAAGGAGATTATTTACCTTTTAAACCTTTAGTTGATTTAAAAGGGGTTGCTGGTAAAGTAAATAAGGAAATGATTTACTACAGAAATGATAAAAAAATACAATTAGACTTGTTTGAGTAATTACTCAAACAAGTCATTAGGGATATTTAAAATTTTAGAATATTTATCAATATATTCTTGATTGTCATATAATAAAACTGTACCGTGACCCATTTTATCTTTTCCAGATTTAATCATACCTGATACTTTGGTATTCCTTCCTTCCAAACCAGAAATTGCACCCCAATCCTCTGTAGTTAAATCCTCAGAAAAAAATACAGCAGTAATTGCTGGAGCTAAAAAATCTGGAGTATCGGTTGGATTTATGAAGTCCCATACTATACCCATCAAATTGTTTACTTCACGATGATGTGCTTGCCAAGTTATTCCTGTAAGATTATTTATTCGTTTTATACCAGACCTTAAATTTGATCCAGTCTTAAGATTACCGATTGTGCCTTTAATTTCTAAACCTTCGGGATAGTTTCGTAGACTGAATTCATTTATATTTCCATTTAATGCATTTGATGGTATAATATCTGGATGACCTTTTTCTATTGGATTTACAACTGTTTCAGGCACAAATTCAATAATTTTGGAACAAAATATAGCACCAATCATTGCACCTGTTGTTTTAAAATCTATGTTTTTGTATAATATTGGCGGTAAAGTATGTAAAAATTCGTTTACGCTTTGTGTAGCTTGAAGAATATGTTGATAAGAAATATCAAATCCTAATTTTTTTTGAAACTGAGTGTTAATTTTATAAGTTATCATTAAATAAATCTTGTATTTTAATATTGAGAGCATTAGCAATCTTTTCAATATTTACAAGAGTTATATTTTTTTCAGCTCTTTCAATCATACCAATATATGTACGATGAAGGTCTGCCTTATATGATAACTGTTCTTGAGATAAGTTTTGTTCAATTCTTATCTTTCTTACATTTTTACCAAATAATACTAAAATTTCTTGTTTCAAAATTGCTAACTTTAGTTAACAAAATTATAGATGTTTAAACTGTAAATCAACAGACTATAGTTAGCATAAAATATCACCTAACTCTCAAATATACACAATTACTCTTTATTAGACAAAAGATTACATAATCTTAAAATACCATATATAGTGTTAGGTTTCTAGTTTTTATTCAGTAGCAATACAAATCGAATGCTACAAAACTCAAAACGGATTGGTAGCAATGCAAATCGGATACTGCAAAATGTAAATCGGGTAGTACTAAATGCAGATCAGGTGGTAAAAAATTCAAATCGGGTCTGTAGAACTTTAATTAAGAATACGCCCTTCTAAAATTAGCATGTTGCGTTGCGGTAAAATAGTCGCAGAATATTTGATGAATAGGTTCGTTGGTGTGCGATGCTTTGATACCTAACTGAAAATACAAATCTAAAATTCTGTGCGATAAATCAATCACAAGCTTTTCACTAAACTGATGAATTTCGGTTTGAATTTCAACTGATATTTCCTGCTGTTTTTCTAACAAATCTTCAATTTTATCTGCAAATAAATAGGTTTGATTTTCTTCTGAAGAAATATTGTTTCTAAAAGCTGATAGATCTGACTTCGGTCTTATTTTTGCGGCTTCATCTATAAAATGTTCTGCCATTCCTAAATAATTAACCAACAAGGTTAAATCGGCAAAAATGCGGAACGGAATTCGATCTAAAACCGCATCGGTATAAAATTCGTTGTAAATAAAGCTGTAATCTGTATCAACCAAAACGTGATCAACCATAAAAGAAAACGTTCCGGTAGCCTGCATTCCCATAGCATTCCAATCGGCAATAATTTTCGCCTGATCTTTCGGAATAATAAAAGATCGAATCAATTCTTCACCATTCTCGTCTAATACAGGCTGGTTGTTTTCGGTAACAACTGCGTTCAAAGTAAAATGACTCAAATGCGGTGCGCCAGTAGCAAACGTCCATCTGCCATTAATCAAATAGAAATCGTTTAATTTTTCGGCCGTTCCACCAATAGCTCCGCTTCCACCAAAACACGTAAAGTTGTCTTTAAAAAGTTCCTTTGCAATTTCGGGTTTTAAATTACGTGAAAAATAATTTGCCCCGGCACATAAGGTAACCATCCAGCCTAAACTTCCATCTGTAAAAGCCAACGATTTTAAAAGTTTCAATCCGTTTGTAAAGTTCAACCCCAAACCACCGTAGATTTTAGGAACCCAGATTTGCAGCCATCGTTCCTTGTAAATATGTTGTATAACATCGGTAGGAATTTGTTTCGCTCCTAATAGCTTTTGTTGAATTATGGAACTATGCATTTTTTTGCTGCTTTAAAATTTTGAACCAGTTAATGTATCCAAAAATAGCAACCACAAACAAAAAGGCGGTTAAGGCAGCGTACAAATACAGTTCTTTATGAATTAAAAGCGGTACGGCAAGAAAATTACTAATGTTTAGCAGCACCCAGTTTTCGATCTTTCGTTTCGCCATTAACCACATACCCGCCCAGGCAAACGCAGTTACAAGAGAATCCCAAAGTGGAACATCGCTGTTGGTGTAATAGGTTAAAAAAGTATAGAAAATTAAAAATGCAGCCACAACAATGCCTGCTGCCTTGATTTTTTCGGTTGTAGTTGTAAAAGTAATAGGAGTTTCGGTTTGTTGTTTACCAAATTTCCAGAAAAGCCAACCGTAAATGCTCATTACCAGATAGTAAAAATCCAATGTAAATTCGGCATAAAGCTTCGCGTTGAATTTAACAAACATAGCCAGAATAATACCGGCTATTCCAAAAAGATAGTTGTGAATGTTGTTTTTTTGTGCCAGTAAAACCTGAACTACGGCGAAAAATACACCAAACCACTCTAACCAACTGGTTTTACTTAAAATTTCCTGCATCATTATAAATAAATTAAATGATGAGATGATAAAGTTACAATCCCTACGCCGGCATTACCCGGATCAGGTGCAGAACCATGTTCCTGGGTATCATCTCAGCCAATACTAATCGGCACCCCATTGTTGGCTCAAAATTGCGGAAATTATTTGGATTGGGAAAGGTTTGATGCATAAATGTTTTTTTGGAACAGTAATTGCTTAAATGTTGACAACTTATAGATAACATTAAATAGATAACATTAAAAGCATGACAAAATTATTATTTTTACTATTCGCCTTAACTTCGGTTTCTACATTTGCACAAACACAATTTTATAATTGTAATGAAAACACTCCGATTAAAAACTTAATGGTATTCGATTCAAACAACAACTACATCGGTTTAACGAACGAAAACGGAGTTCTTGAAAAGGAATTTTCTGACACTAAATTGGTAATTAACCATCCTTCTTATGGAAATCAGACAATTAATGTATCAGACAAAAGTAAAATTTGTATTGATTATTTTAACGAAGAATTAGAGGAGTTGTTTATAGAAAAAGGTTTGCATGTACAAAAGGAACTTTTACAGGCTTTGGAAATTTCTTTTAATGCTTTTTCTGATGCAAATTCTCAAAAATCGATTTATAAAATAACCGATCATGCTTTTGTAAATAATGTGCTAAATGAAAGTTTGTTAGGATACTTAAAAGTTAATAGTAACGGAAAAAGTATTCGTTATTTAGATCCAAATTATAAGTTTACAGAATATATCCATAAAAAAGAATACAACCATTACATTAATCCGCAATATAGCGCATTTGCTTTAGATGAGCAGATTTTTCCTTTACACAACAAAAAAGATTATCAGCAATTTGTAAGTATGATTACCGAAAGTGAAACTTCAAAATCGGGCAATTATTATTATATTGATTTACCTAAAATTGATGATTTTATTACAATTGAAGTTGATCCAAAATCAAAAAAGATTAGTCGAATTTCTTTTCCTAAAGTGCAAAAAGATGGTAGAATAAAACTAGGTTATTATATGCAGTATGTTAATACTGAAATGTTTTTTGATACACAATCAACTTATAAAATGACGTCTTTAGAACTGAAGAATTATTATGAAACTGAAGGAAAAAAAGTGCATTACGATTTTAAAGCAGTTGAAGTTAATTTACCTAAAAAAGAAATTTCTGATATGAAATCATATCCATTAGTGGGAATAGGATTAAAAAGTTTGATTAGCGTTTATATGAATCAGCGTAGCGCCTACAATTATGAAAAGTTAGGCATTGACGGAACTAATCCTTGGCTTTACAAATAAAAATCTCCCTTTCAATTGAAAGGGAGGTTTTGGTTTATGAATCTTGTTGTTCTTTAATATGTTGTTTAATGCGGTCTTCTAATTCTTCCTGAAGTTCCGGATTGTCTTTGATCAAGCCTTTAACGGCATCGCGACCCTGACCTAATTTGGTATCACCGTAACTAAACCATGATCCCGATTTTTTCACGATTTCAAAATCAACAGCCAAATCTAAAATTTCGCCTGTTTTAGAAATTCCTTCGCCATACATAATATCAAATTCTGCGGTACGGAAAGGCGGTGCTACTTTATTTTTAATGATTTTAACCTTTGTACGGTTCCCCATTACGCTGTCGCCGTCTTTAATCTGTGTTGATTTACGAATATCCAAACGAACCGATGCGTAGAATTTCAAAGCATTACCACCTGTTGTAGTTTCAGGGTTACCAAACATAACACCGATTTTTTCACGCAGCTGGTTAATAAAGAAAACGGTACAGTTGGTTTTAGAAATGGTTCCGGTTAATTTACGTAAGGCTTGCGACATTAAGCGGGCGTGTAATCCCATTTTAGAATCACCCATTTCGCCTTCAATTTCACTTTTTGGAGTCAATGCGGCAACCGAGTCAATTACAACGATATCAATAGCTCCGGAACGAATTAAGTTTTCGGCAATTTCCAAAGCCTGTTCCCCGTTATCAGGTTGCGATATAATAAGGTTATCAATATCAATCCCCAGTTTTTGAGCATAAAAACGGTCAAAAGCATGTTCTGCATCAATAAAAGCCGCAATACCGCCTGCTTTTTGTGCTTCGGCAATAGCATGTAACGTTAAAGTGGTTTTACCAGACGATTCCGGACCATAAATTTCAATGATTCTTCCACGAGGATACCCCATTACCCCTAAAGCAAGATCCAAACCTAACGAACCCGATGGGATGGCTTCTACTTCTACTACGGCGCTGTCGCCCAATTTCATTACGGTTCCTTTGCCGTACGTCTTATCTAATTTATCTAATGTAAGCTGTAAAGCTTTTAATTTTGCTTCTTTATCTGCACTCATATTCTTTTCTATATTGTAAAAGTAAAAATACCTTTTTTTATTGAATTATAAATTGAAATCAATTTTAAAATGTTCAAAATTTTGTTTAACTCTCTGCTTTTTGTAACTTAACAACAATAATTTAAAATTTAGCTATGAAAAAGACAATTTTAATTACTGCCCTAGTGTCGCTAATTGCTGTTTACAGTTGCAAAGATACTACAGAAAAACGACAAGAAAAGTCGTTAGAAAAAAAATTAGAGCGTAAGTATGAAAAAGCCCAAGATTATACCTACACAAATTGGGTTTTAAAAAGTAACGATTCGGTTCGGAAAATCTTCAAAGAAAAATTTACCTCGCAACAGCTTACAACTATTGTAGCTTTAAACCGGGTGGATAAAAATACGTTTGCTACGGTTGATACACTTTTGATTCCTGATCAGTTCGATGATGATTTCCTGGCATATTCACCCTTCCCGTACACATTAAGTAGTGCAAAAGATGTAAAAAAGCTGGCGATTTTCTCTTATCCTATTCAAGCCTATGGATTGTATGAAAATGGTGAACTGGTAAAATGGGGACCGTCAAGCATGGGATCAAAACAACATTTAACACCCGAAGGTTTGTATTTTTGTAATTGGAAAGGCGAAGAAGTAATAAGTACGTTTGATGACGAATGGGTACTTCGTTGGAATTTTAATATTCAGAATGAAGAAGGTATCGGTTGGCATCAATACCAATTACCGGGAACACCAGCATCGCATTCCTGTTTACGTTTGTTGGAAGCCGATGCAAAATGGATGTATGATTGGGCTGATGAATGGATTTTAGCTGACAAAGAAACCGTCAAAGCAAAAGGTACTCCTGTAATTGTTTACGGTAGTTATAATTTTGAAGGAAGAAAACCTTGGTTAGATCTGGCAAAAGATAGTCATGCAAACGATATTTCAGCAGAAACATTAAACGGAATTGTAGGTAAATATCAGTCAGAAATTTTAAAAGAACAAAAAAATCGCGACGCCGTTTCAGCATCTAAATAATTTATTGTGAATAAATTAAACTCTTATTTTAACAACCACTTTTTTTATTATTTTTGAAAAAAATTGAAATGAAAAAAATTATTGTTTTAATGGCGATAACCTTGTTTTTGGTAAGCTGTAAAAAAGAAGGCGAATTGCCATTAGATGAGGTTGATACAGATACTGTAACTATAGACCGCACTATTGAAAATCAAATTGATTCTTTAGCATTAAAGCGAAACGATTCTATTGAATTGGCTAAAAAAGATTCTATAGCTGCGGTAAAAAAAGCTGAGATTGAAAAGAATAAGAAATCTAAAAAATACAGTGTTTATAAGGGTGATGCATTTAGTTACTGGCCAATTAAGGTCAGCGATTCGCTACGTAAACTGTTTTACAATACTTTTACCAAAGAACAACAATATACCATTGCAGCTTTAAACCGTATTGATACCGATCACATTAAAACCCGAGATACACTTATAGTGCCTAATGAATTTAAATCGGCATTTATAGATTATTCGCCATTTCCGCGCCAGCTTGATAATCTGGTTGATGTTCCTAAAACGGTTATTTTCTCTTATCCGATACAAGCGTACGGTGTTTACGAAAAAGGAAGTCTAGTAAAATGGGGACCTACAAATATGGGCAAGCAATCGGCTCAAACTCCTCGTGGTTTGTTCTTTACAAACTGGAAAGGCAGAAAAGTTACAAGTACTGTTGACGATGAATGGATTTTAAACTGGAACTTCAACATCCATAATACCGGCGGGGTTGGCTGGCATCAGTATGCCCTGCCTGGTTATCCAGCGTCGCATTCTTGTTTACGTTTGTTAGATGCCGATGCACAATGGTTGTATAACTGGGCAGATCAATGGGTTTTAGCCGATAAAAAAACGCTGAAAGTAAAGGGTACTCCTGTAATTGTTTTTGGCGATTACAAGTTTGGGGTAAAAGGTATCTGGCATCAGTTGGTAGAAGACCCCGCGGTAACAACTATTTCAAAAGGAGCATTAGAGGCTGTTGTTGAGCCTTATTTGGCTGAAATTTTCAACCAGCAAACTATTCGTGAAGAGTATAATAAATCCAAAACAGGTAATAACCCTAATGAGGATACTTTAAAAATTGTTAAGGATACTATTAATTAGATTAAATTCAAATTACATTGCTGAATATATAGGTTAAACATGTTTTTGTAACTTTAGTAAAACAATTTTAGTTATGAAAAAGAATTTGATCTATATGTTCAGTTTTTTGTTGGTGGGCTTTGTATTAATGTCTTTCAACAACAATTTTCATACAGAAAAGTATGAGGAAATATTGAAAGACGGTTTTAAAAACCTTAAAATTCTTCCAAAAGATATTTCAAAAGACAGTTTAATGTCGTTAATGGAAGGCTACAACAAAGCATTGGGCGTAAAATGCAACCATTGCCATACCATGGATAAATCGTCAGATAAAAAACACGAGAAAGAGATAGCACGCCACATGATTAAGTTCACAAACGAACTAAACGCAAAAGAATTTGCGCCAATTGGTGATCAATATAAAATTGCCGTTGAATGTGCTACCTGCCATCGGGGATCAACAAAACCAATGGATGACACCAAAGTTTTTATGGAAAGCAAAAAGTAAGAAATGTTCTTTTTATTTGGAAAAAGTTTAAGAACTATTTAGTAAAATTTGAAATCCGCTGAATAAAATGTTTTATTCAGCGGATTTATTTATTACATTTACATCTATAATTATGTAAATGAACGAATTATGAAAAAATATATCTTTGCACGTAGTTTAATTTTATTGTTTTTTACAGCATGTTCTTTAGTTTCATGCCGGTATTTAGATGATGCCGTTATAACGCCTGTAACACCAAACTGTGATAAAAATGCTATTGAAGATGCTGTAAAGTTTCATCAAATTTCAACAAGTAATTATGGTATAGACAATGTGGTTTTAAACGGCAATTGTTTAGAGGTTACAATTACTTCGAGTGGATGCAATCCAAACAATTGGGAAATGAACCTTGTAGGCGCAAAAAGTTTAGCCGCAGTATCACCTCCACATGTAGGTGTAAAAATAGAGTTGATAAACAATGATGCTTGTTTGGCAGTTTTTCAAAAGACAGTTTCATTTGATTTAACGGATTTTCAATGGGTAGGACAAAACCAAGTACAATTAAATATTGATGGTTGGAATACACCAATTCTTTATCAATATTAATTTCCTGACAATTGTCATTTGATGTTATAAAAGATAAATCATAACTTTGCAACCAGATTCTTCCAATTAGAGTCTGGTTTTATTTTTATCACTTAAATGTTTATAGCATGCAACTGTACAACACATTAAGCGCTGAGCAGCGCGCACAATTAATCGAAGAAGCGGGTCAAAAACGCATTACACTTTCTTTTTATCAATACGCAAAAATCCAGGATCCACAACAATTTAGAAATGATTTGTTTCTTGCTTGGTCAGAACTTGACGCTTTAGGCAGAACATACGTTGCGCATGAAGGTATCAATGCGCAAATGAGCGTTCCCGCAGAGAATTTCGAAGCATTCAGAGAAACTTTGGAAGCGTACGATTTTATGAAAGGAATTCGCTTAAATGTAGCGGTGGAACAAGACGATTTATCGTTTTTAAAGCTAACGGTTAAAGTGCGAAATAAAATTGTTGCCGATGGTTTAGATGATGCTACTTTTGATGTTACCAATAAAGGAATTCATTTAAACGCGAAAGAATTCAACGAAATTTTGAATGATCCCGATGTGGTTTTGGTAGATTTCCGTAACCATTACGAAAGCGAAGTTGGTCATTTTACAGGAGCCATCACGCCCGATGTTGATACCTTTCGTGAATCGTTGCCCATTATAAACGAGCAATTACAAGATCATAAACAAAATAAAAAATTATTGATGTACTGTACAGGGGGAATTCGTTGCGAAAAAGCCAGTGCATACTTTAAACATCAGGGTTTCGAAAATGTTTTTCAGTTAGAAGGAGGCATTATAGAATACACCCGCCAGGTAAAAGCACAAGGTTTAGAAAGCAAATTTATAGGGAAAAATTTTGTGTTTGATCACCGTTTGGGCGAACGCATTACCGACGATATTATCGCAAACTGCCACCAATGCGGCAAACCCTGCGATACCCACGTAAATTGTGCAAACGAAGGTTGTCATTTGCTGTTTATTCAGTGCGATGAATGCCACGAACAAATGCACGGTTGTTGTTCTAATGAATGTTTAGATATTATTCAATTACCTGTAGAAAAGCAAAAAGAAATACGAAGAGGTATTCAAAAAGGAAATCTGATCTTTAAAAAAGGAAAATCAGATGCGTTGAAGTTTAAAAAAGAACGCAATGTTTTCGAAGAGGTTATTCCGATAAAAGTAGCAACTGTTACCGAAATCCGTAAGAAAAAGCACGAACGTAAACTATTGGTTGGGCACGGTGCACATTACTTCACAAAAGCATCGGTGGCACAGTTCACTATTACAAACAATGAAGTAAAAACGGGTGATGAGGTATTGATTTCCGGACCATCAACTGGGGAAGAGCGTTTGGTTTTACAAGATTTCAAGGTTAATGGAAAAGATGCAGATATAGCAATAACAGGCGATAAGATAACATTTTCTGTTCCGTTTCGCATTCGTTTGTCTGATAAATTGTATCTTATTAAAAAAGAGAATTAAAAAAGCTACTTTCAATTCTTTGTCATTCTGAATGTAACAAAGTGAAATGAAGAATTTTTTAAAAATAGTTACATAAGCATATAAAATACTTTAAAGCAAGTTGGTAAATTACTAACTTGCTTTTTAATAGAATGATATTTAAAATGAAAAAAATCTACTACCTAAAAACCTGCGATACTTGTAAACGCATTTTAAAGCAAATTAACAATATTGATCAGTTTCAATTACAAGATATAAAAGAAGAACCGGTAACCGTAAAACAAGTCGAAGAAATGCAAGCATTAACAGGTAGTTATGAAAAACTGTTCAGTAAGCGTGCAAAGTTGTACAAAGAAATGGGTTTGAAAGATGAAAACCTTACCGAAGCCGATTTTAAAAGATACATTTTAGAACATTATACCTTTTTGGCACGCCCGGTAATTATTTATAACAACGATATTTTTGTAGGAAACAGTCCTAAAACAATTCAAGAAATAATGCAAAAAATAAATTGAATTATTTGCAGTTTTCTAAAAAAAAGTTAATTTTAACATAAGTTTAGAAAATTACAATTTTATGAAAAAATTATTTGCAGAATTCTTCGGAACCTTTTGGTTGGTTTTCGGAGGATGTGGGGCAGCTGTGTTTGCAGCAGGCGTACCCGAAATTGGTATTGGTTTAGCGGGTGTTTCGCTGGCATTTGGTTTAACCGTTTTAACAATGGCGTATGCTGTAGGGCATATTTCGGGTGGACATTTTAATCCGGCGGTTTCTTTCGGGTTATTCGCAGGTGGCAGGTTTCCTGCTAAAGATTTACTTCCGTATATTGTTTCGCAAGTATTGGGTGCTACCGCAGCGGCAGGTTGTTTGTACACTATTTTAAATGGGGCAGGAGCTTTTAGCACGGAAGGAGCCGGAGCATTTGCAACCAACTTCTATGAAATGGAAGGATACGCAGGCAGAAGTTACAGTATGGTTGCAGCATTCTTAGCAGAATTTCTGTTAACAGCCTTTTTCCTGATTATTATTTTAGGAGCTACCGATAAATGGGCAAACGGCAAATTTGCAGGTATTGCTATTGGGTTAGCATTAACGTTGATCCATTTAATATCAATACCAATAACCAATACATCGGTAAATCCGGCGCGTTCAACGTCACAGGCACTTTTTGTACAGGGTGAAGCGTTATCACAACTTTGGTTATTTTGGGCAGCCCCAATTGCGGGTGCTATTGTAGGAGGATTAATTTACAAATACTTACTTCAAAAAGAAGAAGCGTAAGCAATATGACCACAAAACAAAAAGCTGTCTTTTCAAGGCAGCTTTTTGTTTTACAATTATTTAGAAAAGGTATGTTACAATTTACTAAATTTGCACCTTTATTATAATTCGGTATGATTTATTCAATGACAGGTTTTGGTAAAGCGTTGGTGCAGTTGCCATTAAAAAAAATAACGGTAGAAATTAAATCGTTAAATTCAAAAAATTTAGATTTAAGCGTACGTTTGCCACAACCTTATAAAGAAAAAGAGTTGGAAATTCGCAATGTAATTGCCCAGCAGTTAGAACGCGGAAAGGTAGAATGTTCTGTTTTTATAGAAGTAACCGGCGAAGAAACATCGGCAACTTTAAACGCGCCAATTGTTAAAGCGTATATTGCCCAAATGAAAAACATTATTCCCGATGCCGATGCTACCGAATTAATGAAAATGGCGGTGCGTATGCCCGATGCTTTAAAAGTGGAGCGTTGCGAATTAGATGAGCAGGAATGGAACGAAATTGTAAAAGTTTT
>JBEBXJ010000060.1:0-14469 GCA_040391685.1 Paenimyroides baculatum | reverse complement strand
AAATCTTTTTCAAGGTAAGCAGTTTTTCGCGATTTAAATTCTCTAAAACCGTAATCTTTTCCGAAGCATATTTATCGTAAATCGCTGCAACCAAAGCACCGCTACTTCCAACACCGTATCCTTGCGGAATGCTAGAATCAAAGTACATTCCAGCTTCCACATCTTTATTTAAAGTGTCCATATCAAACTGTACCAATTCCGGTTCGTTCAACGTTAATTGGTTTAAATAAGATGCAAATGCTTTTAAACTTTGGTTAGATTTCAATGCAATTTCACTCGGATTGTCATCAATTTTCAATGCTCCGTTATAAAAGTTGTAAGGAATTGCCAAGCCTTTAGAATCTTTTATGATTCCGTATTCTCCGAACAACAGGATTTTCGAGTAAAATAACGGTCCTTTCATATAGTTTTATTTTGTATAACAAATGTACTAATTAAATTAATACGTTAACTATTTATTTGTGAATTCCGTAAACGCAATGGCGACAACCGTTTTTACAGCAACGTCCTTTTAAATAATGATACAGTTCTGTAAAAACAAAATAACCATTTTCCATATAAAAATGCACCTCTTCAATTAGCTCCGTTGGGCGTTTGGGAAATTTGTTGGTCAATGAAAACTTTGTTAGTTCATCGAACTTTTTTAAACAGTCGTTACACAAACAATCGTGCTGTGTTTTTTCATACAAAAACGCAACGGTTTCATCTAAAAGCTCTACTTTCTGGCAATCGCAATTTTTTATATCATCTACATTGCAAACAATTGGTTTGTGGCAATGTGTACAGTTTTCGGTTTTCATGATTTGGAATTGATTTTTTTGAAAGGATTCCACTTACAAATTAGACTCAAAATTCAAGACCTGTAAAGTTTTAAAACCTTGCAGGAAATTCATTCAATTACAACTCTTTCGCTCCAAAACCCATTTCATCATGTATAAACTGATTGTTCTGGCAATATTTCGCCAGTTCATCTGTAATAAATTTCTGAACTTCTTCTTTATAATTATTCGGATACAGAACATGCACATTTGCACCAGCATCTAACGTAAAACAAACCGGAACGTTGGTTGTTTCTCTGAATTTCCAGATTTGATTGATGATTTCCAATGTGTTTGGCTTCATTAAAATAAAATACGGCATCGATGTCATCATCATTGAATGCAGCGTTAATGCCTCGCTTTCTACCAATGCGATAAATTCAGTTAAATTACCCGATTTTAAAATATTTTTCAGCTTCGCAATATTTTCATGCGCTTGTTCAAAACGTTGTATTGCAAACGGATGATTATGCATTAATTCATGACCAACCGTGCTAGAAACCTGCTTTTCACCTTTATCAACCAATAATATAGTATCCTGATAATTTTCAAAAATAGAGTTTACTTCGTACGGAAATTCTACGCCGAATAGATCAGAGCTGTTGTCGATACTTTCTGTTTCGCCCCAAACCACGATATTTCCTTTGATACTTCTGCATGCACTTCCCGATCCTAAACGTGCCAGTAATGATGCTTTTTGCAGGTAATAATCTTCTGTTTCATTAGGATTAACCAGCTTTTCCAACGCAATGACATTTGCAGACAATGCCGCCATACCCGATGCCGATGAAGCAATGCCGGAACTGTGCGGAAACGTATTTTTTGTATCGATTGTAAAATGATAATCTAAAATATACGGACACAAATCCTGAATACGTTCAAAATATTTCTGAATTTTTGGTCGGAACGATTCTTTAGGCTGACCTTCAAACAATAAATCAAACGAAATGCTTTTATCTATTTTTGGTTCAAATTGTAAAGTGGTAATGGTTTTACAGTTATTCAGGGTAAAACTTAACGACGGATTTGCAGGTATCTGGTTGTCTTTCTTGCCCCAATATTTTACCAAAGCAATATTACTTGGTGCCGAAAAGGTAAACGAACCTTTTTTCTGAAGGTTTGTAAAATTGGTTATTTTAAAAGTATCTAAAGTTGTCATTTTATCTTTTTAATTATTTTTAGTTCTCGACCGCTCGAACTGACGATATTTATTACCATCTCGTCACTTCGAGTAGCGAAATGAAATGAAGCGTATCGAGAAGTTTACTTCACAGTGGTTTAATTTTTATTTTCTTTTTTTGCTAAATTTGGTAAATCTTCAAATCTTCCTTCAATCAAAGCTTTCTTTTTAGCTTGTGACCATTTTTTTATTTGTTTTTCGAAATGAATGGCTTGTTCAATATTCATAAAATTACAAAAACAAACTAATTTTAATGTTCGTTGATTATAAGTGTACGAACCATAAAATCTCCCATCCTGATGTTCATCAAAACGTTTATAAACATCTGCTGTAACACCCGTTTAACTAGGTATTGTCTGAACAAAGAAGAATGTAAACGTACGATGTTTTCATTTAATAATCTATTTGTAAAAGTTCTCGACGAGCTCGAACTGACGATGCCTACAACCACATTTGAATAATATACTTTTAGCATCATTAACGTCACTTCCAATACCACAACAAAGTGGAGTGCATTGAGAAGTTCTCAACAGGCTCGAACTGACGATACCTACAACTACATTTGAATAATATACTTTTAGCATTATTAACGTCACTTCCAGTACCTCAACAACAAAGTGGAGTGTATTGAGAGTTCTCGACAGGCTCGAACTGACGGTATGTTAACTATACTTAAAAATAATACTGTATTAATAATTTTGATGCAATTGCTTGTGCTGCCAAATAACCGGTTGTCCATGCATTTTGAAAATTGAATCCACCAGTAATGGCATCTATGTTTAAAATTTCGCCCGTAAAATACAAATTATCCAGCAATTTGCTTTCCATTGTTTTAAAATTCACTTCTTTCAGGTCAATTCCGCCGGCAGTTACAAATTCGTCTTTAAACGTACTTTTTCCGTTCACGTTAAATTCACTTTGCGTTAATTGTTCTGCCAATTTCACCAACTGTTTTTTAGAAACATCTGCCCATGTTAAATCTTCAGCGATTAATGAAGCTTTCACCAATTGCTGCCATAAGCGATGGGTTAAACCGTATTGCGGATGTTTTATGATCGTTTTTTTGGAATGCTGCTGCTTCTGATTTATTAATTCTTCTAGTACCTCATCAAAAACAAAATCGTTTGTCCAATTTACAATAAGCTGAAATTGATAATTTTTATCGAACAATTCGCGGGCACCCCAAGCGGAAAGTCTTAAAATTGCAGGTCCGCTCATTCCCCAATGCGTAATCAATAAAGGTCCGTTTGCTTTTAGGTTGGATCCTTTTATTTTTAGCGAAACCATTTCGGTTGAAACACCCATTAAATCTTTAATGCGATCGTCTTTTATATTGAAAGTAAACAACGACGGAACCGGATTTACAATAGAATGATTCACCGTTTTAAGCAAATCCCAAATCTTAGCGTTACTGCCGGTTGCCATAACCAGATGTGCTGCCTGAAATGAATCTTTTGATGTTTCAATTTTCCAAAGACCGTTCTCTAATAAAATATGCTGTACAATGGTTTGCTTTATGATTTTTATATCGAAATTATCAGCTTCGTTCAAAAAACAGTCGATAATGGTTTGTGAATTATCCGATTCAGGAAAAACACGTCCGTCGTCTTCAATTTTTAAAGCCACACCGCGTTCGCTGAACCATTCCATAACATCGCCCGTGCAAAACGTATGAAAAGGTCCTTTTAATTCTCGCTCGCCCCTAGGATAAAACTTTGTTAAAACATTGGCTATAAAACAGGCATGGGTAACGTTGCAACGCCCACCGCCAGAAATTTTGACTTTAGAAAGTACTTCATTGCTTCGCTCTAAAATTGCAATGCGTAAATTGGGCTGTTGTTCGGCTAAATTAATTGCGGTAAAAAAACCCGACGCACCACCACCTACAACAATAACATCAAAATTGTGCATAAATTTCTACAATAATTTTCTACAAAATGTGGATTCTAATAGCATCAACAGTTCTAACTGCAACTAAATCTTAATTTTAATTGTTTGGAACGATTTATGCTTATAAATTTGTATCTTACAAAGATAATGAATCATATTCCCTATAGATGAAATTTATTATGAAATATAAAAGTTTAATTTTTCTTATTTGTGTATTCACCATTGTATCGTGTAAAACTTCTAAAAAAAGTACCGTAAAAGATACCGACAGCAACAATAAGAAAGAACTGGTTAGAAAAGACAAAGAAGAAGCCGTTTTTTATACCGAGCAGATTAAAAACGATTTTAGATCGGTTACTGAAAGTGCACAGATTAAATTTTTAGAATCTTACAATGCTGTTGATAAAGAATATTCTATTTTATTTTTTACACAGGGTTTTACGGGCGAAGAAGTTGTTGTTAAAAACGACAAAAACACACTATACAAAGGTATGGTGTTTACCAATAACAAAACGGGACTGGCTAAAAACATGCGCATTGTTAATACAGAAGTTACCAGTATTTACGACAAAGCTACCAAGAAAACAATATACATTAATACAGACAAGGCACGCAAACACAAGTTTATTTACGTAATGAAAGGCAACGTTAATGATGACAAACCTTATAAAATTACATTTAGCGATAAACTGCGTCCGGAAAAATAAACAACCTATCAACCCTATTTTAACAACAAACAATCGAAAAGGCATCGAAATATCGATGTCTTTTTTTATAAGATCATATCGTTGTAAGGAATAATAATATTGTATCCCTTCTCTTTAAAATAATCTGTCGGATTGTTTTCTGATGTAACCATCACAAAATCGCCACCCCAGCCACCAAGGCTTTTTACCAGCCCGTTAAAATCGGGAAACAATTGCTGTTGAATTGTCGGCGTTTCCAGAATCTTACCCAGATCATTTTCATATCTTTTAAAGAAATCAATAAAATACTGTAAATCCTGAATTTGTAATAACTCATCGGTCATTTGTGAAACCTGTTTTATTTCTGCTGATAAATTTTTCTGTTTTCTTCTAAAATATGCAATAGCCTCTTTGCTATCGCGCTTTTTATTCAGATAAACAAAATAAATATGTTCTTTAAAGTTAGGATTGAAAATTACCTGCTCAACAATTGGCTGATTATTCTTTACTTGATAAGTTACAGGTGTATTGTTTTGTGCACAGGCAATATCAAACCCGCTGCCACCAAACGATTTTTGCAATAATTTAAAAGCATCAACCTGAAACCATTGTGCAATGTTGTTTATTAAGGTAGACGAAGTTCCCAAGCCCCAATTTCGCGGAAACGTCAGTTTGGTTTCAACTAAAAATCCGTTATTTTCTAATATTAAAGGATTCATTAAATGTGCCTGATGCAGAATATCAATCAGCGTATTTCGTACTTTATCGGTACTTGACTGATTGTTTGAAATGATATCACTAACAGCAATTTCATCATTGTACCAAACCGAACCGTCGGCATCATAACTTTTCCAGCTTAATGTTTTGGTTTTAATAGGAAAAACATTCAGATATTGACCGAATTTTGTAGGCAATGCAAATACTTTGGCACCTTCCAATACATAATATTCACCTAAAATAAACAGTTTACCGTTGCTGTAAAATTCCATAATTATTTTTTTACTATATCTCGACTACGCTCGATGTGATAATAATTAGTGTTACTCTGAGCTTGACTCAGAGTTGCACTTTAATTTACTAATGAGATGCCGAATCAAGTTCGGCATGACGAGTTACGTCACTTCGAGTAAGAATTTTGGGAAATTGTGTATCGAGAAGTTCTTTAATTTAGGTTTTCGTCAAGCTCGAACTGACGAAACTCTTATAACTTTGATAACCTTTAAAAAAATATCTGTACATCTGTGGGCAATAACTCCCCCTTACTTTCTCCTCAAACTTTCAATAAAATCAACTACAGCACTGTGCGAAACCGTTTCGTTTTCAAAATGCTTTAACGTAGCTGCCTTTTCATCTGCCGATGCCTGAAACTGGTTTAAAATATTCATAATATGCATTTTCATGTGTCCTTTCTGAATACCTGTTGTGGTTAGTGATTTTATCGCTGCAAAATTTTGAGCCAAACCTGCGACTGCAATAATCTGCATTAACTCGTTCGCATTTGGTTTTTCTAACAACTCCAAAGCAAATTTAACCATTGGATGTAAATTGGTCAATCCGCCAACCGTTCCTAATGCCAAAGGCAGATCCATCCAAAAACGGAATTCATCTCCCACAATTTCGGTATGCGAAAGCGATGTATATTTACCATCTTTTGCTGCAAAAGCGTGCACGCCGGCCTCAATCGCTCTAAAATCGTTTCCAGTTGCCAACACCACGGCATCTACTCCGTTCATAATACCTTTGTTATGCGTTACGGCACGATAGGGTTCAATTTCAGCAATGCGAACCGCCTGCACAAACTTTTCGGCAAATTCCTGCGGATTTTCTATTTCTTTTGATTTTAAATCGGCTACTTTACAAGAAACTTCGGCACGAACCAAACAATTAGGCACGTAATTCGATAAAATAGACATGATGATTTGGAGCGATTCTTTTTCAGTAGCAGTAAACACCTCAAAATCCATTGATTCTTCGCGCAACACATTCGCAAATTCTTCCAAACACGAATTGATGAAATTAGCGCCCATACTGTCTTTAGTATCAAAAGTAGCGTGTAATTGGTAATAATTCGAAAGTTCGTTGGTTTTGTCAATCAGCTCGATTTTTAGAATTCCGCCACCGCGTTTTTCCATATTTTTGGTTATGGCTGTTGTACGGTTTCTAAAAACAGGCTGCATTTTGTCAATAAACGCTTCTAATTTTTGCTTGGAACCGCCAAACATAAAATGTACGTTCCCAATTTTTTCTGTAGATAAAACTTTTGCTTTAAATCCGCCGCGTTTACTCCAGAATTTTGCCGCATTTGCCGCCGCTGCAACCACCGAACTTTCTTCGATAACCATTGGCACAGTGTACCCTTTACCGTTAATAACAAAATTGGGTGCAATACCTAAAGGCAGATAAAAATTGGTAATGGTATTTTCTATAAACTCATCGTGCAGTTTTTGCAGTTCTTCGTCACTATTCCAATACGATTTTAACAATTGAACCACCGTTTGGTCGTTCTTAAAGTAGGTTTCAACCAGCCAGTTTATTTTTTGTTGTTTTGTAAGTTTAGAAAAACCATTAACAATATTCATGCGGATTTTTTTTGCAAAGATACTGATTTTAGCTTAACCAAATTTAATGATTTTATTAGCAATAGCTCTAAAACATTAAGGACATTTCTTATTTTGGGCTAGTTTAAAACGACATTATACTGTAAATTATATTTTTATATTTGTATTTAGCTTTTTAATATTTCTGATTTTATTATCAATAAAAATCAACTTATTTTAATAATTGTGTGATATTAATTATGGAAATTTTAATAAAAAAAATTAATTTAATTAAATTTTATACATACCACCCATATTATTTACTTTAATATTTATGGTAATTGAAGGTTAGCATGCACGATTTTAATATTATTTGTATTTGTAGTATGGTCATTAATACTGTTTTGAGAATGATATATGTATACGTTATTAATTATTTTAGTTCTTTAAAAGAAGAAAAACAACGCTCTTTACAAATTATGAAGGATTTAAAAATTGATAAAAAAGTATAAAAAAATCCTCGTTAACTGAAAAAAGAAATCTCCATCAATATTCTATAAAGCAAAAGAAAATTATTGAACAACAAATTCTAAAACTAGATATTAATACTGATAAAGAAATTAGAAGAAATAAGACTTAATACAACAAAGAGAACTTCAACGTGATAATGCATTTAAAGAAAAAATCAAAAAAGAATTACTTGAAAAACAAAAGAGAGTTTTTTTAGAATCCGAAGCTATTCAGGAACTAATTAATTCGAGTCAAATTAATGAAGTTTTCTGTATTCAAAACAAAAGACAACCAATTTAACTACATCAAGAAAGCTGTATGGAAAAGAGATAAGTAAAGTTGTGTATTATGTGGGTAGTAAGCAAAATTTATAGTTTGATCATAATATTGCTATTTCTAAAGGGTACTATAACATAAACTGTGTAAGTATAAAAAATAACGGGAGTTTGCACCCTCCTTTATTTTTTGTTTAATTTTAAATTTATACAGTCTTATGAAAAAAGAAGATTTATTATCAGATGAATTCTTAAAACAATTCAAAACAAGTGAAGACCTGAACGGTTTTCTTGCCCAATTACAAAAACGTGACTTAGAATCTATTTTAAATTGAGAGTTAGATGCGCATTTAGGATATGATAAGTATGAAAAATCTACTTCAACTAATTCGCGTAATAACTTTTCAAGCAAAAAAGTAAAAACCTCTTTTGGAGAATCAGAGATTCAAGTTCCTAGAGACAGGGAAACTTCTTTTAACCCTATAATTGTCCCTAAAAGACAAAATATGGTGATGGTTTAGAAAATGTAATTGTGTCCTTATATTCCAAAGGAATGAGCGTTAGTGATATTGAAGAACAAATTAGAGAAGTCTATAATTTCGATATTTCTACTTCCACTATATCAAGAATAACCGAATCGGTAGCGAATTACATTATAGCTTGGCAAAATCGTCCATTAGATCCTGTTTATTTCATCGTTTGGATGGATGGTATTATGTTTAAAGTTCGGGAAGGTTCCAAAGTCATAAACAAAACCATTTATTTAGCCGTTGGTCTAAACAGAGACGGCAAGAAGGATGTTTTAAGAATGTGGTTAGGCAAGAATGAAAGTACTAGTTTTTGTTTAGATGTGCTAACTGATTTAAAAGCCAGAGGTGTTGAAGATATCTTAACTACAGCTACCGACAATCTAAATGGATTTACCCAAATCATCAAAAATGCATTCCCAGAATCGCAAACTCAAATCTGTGTAGTTCACCAAATAAGAAACGCTGCTCGATATGTTGTGGAAGGATAAAAAGGGGTTTTCAAGAGATATAAAACAAATTTACGATGCTCCAACCAAACAAGCAGCCAAAGGAACTTTAGAAGATTTTGCCAATAAATGGAATCATAAATATCCTTATGCAGTAAAATCTTGGGAAGAAAGTTGGGAAGAACTCACCGTGTTTTTCGATTTCCTTATACTGTATATTTGGCTTTGAGAGAAGCTACCAGAAAATGGTCTATGTCAATTCATAATTGGGGATTAATCCTCAATCAGTTCTTAACTATATTTGAAAAAAGGGTTCTCTTTAAATTAAAAGGCAAAACCCTTTATTTTGAAATTACACACTTTTTAGGATAGTGTCTTCTAAAGAAGGTAGTAATTCTATCAACAACATTCAACTTCTCTGTCATAAATTGTAATCGAAAAAAAAGTAATAAGATTGTGACACCTATTTTTAGAAGAAAGTACTATAACATGACATAAAGGCAATTGATTTTGTATTTATTTATTTTGTTCTGCACACCACTCAAGCATATATTCATATAGACCCCCCATGCCTATAGTTGTATTTTCTGTGTATTTTGCTAATAAAAATTGGTTAAATTCCGTAAATTTGGAAAAACCTCTGTTAACTGTCATTGTTTTATCTAGTATAGGAAGATACTCTTCTACATCTTCTTTATTGTAATTATCATTTAAATATAAACTGTAAACTGCAAAAGTCATGTATTCATTAAAGAGCTTATACGGGCTGTCATACGCATCAGTAATAGTTGGCTTTGCCCATACTTCCCTATTTGACAAAGCTTTATTTATCTTTTCTAAAAACTTATCTGACACAGGATTCACATAATTATGATCAATTTCTGTAAATACTATTCGTGATTCACTTAATTCATTTTGGACTATCGAAAGACTCTCATCATACTCGGCACGAGCAATAAACATAAGGGTTTGTTTGAACCCATTACTTTGATAACCTCTTGTAGAATGAGCACCATAAACTAACGGAGAGAAATAAACCAGATAAGAACCATAACTAAATCCAAACTTATTATCCAGCCAAACCTGCATCTTTTGAATGGGATTTAATTGGTTATAAGTGTTTAATAAACTATTATAATATGGCTGATTTTCTTTATAAAATTGTCGAAAGTTAGAAATACGAACAAAGTCTTCAAATACTTTTACATCTTTCATCGGATCAAAATCGTTCCAGCCTTTTCCTATTTCTTTTATGTTCTCATCATTTATAATATGTCCGTATTCATCAAAATGATAACCACAAGCCGTCATCTTTAAAGCGTAATAATAGTCATAACTGGCTCTTGAAAATAGATTAACGTCATATTCTTTGATATAATTTAAGTCTGTAATATACTTCTTTATAGTATCTATAGCCGGGTGGTTGATATAAGGTGCAAAGTGTTCCTTTACCTTTTTATAGTACTCTGTGCTTGTATCAAACATATTTCCCTCCTTCTCGGCATCTGGATGTAGTGCCATCATTATATTTACCAATTCGCTAACTTCTGGTATAGCAACAATAGTTTTATCTTTATATTTTGCTATATATTCTTTTGTAAAATTGGTATTAGGAACAACACCTATTAATTGTTGGGGAATAGTATCTTTGCCATTTTTCAAAATTAAAAAATCTATTTGCTGACCTAACCTTAAATTAAAGTTAATACTATCTTTACCATCACTGTATGTTACTATATTATTTTCTTTTGAAACTTGTGCTTCAAATACCATATTGCCAATATTCTTACCTATTTTCCAATTATCAGCTTGTAAAACATTATTGATTTTAACTTGCAAGTAATCCTTATTTGTTTTGAATACTTGTTGCGCGTTCACTTCCATAGCTCCGCACACAATTAATATGGTAAGAAAAAATATTTTCATTTGCTTTATTATTTAATTGCTCGCTAAGATAAAAAAACAAAAAAAGTATTCCTTTTACAGAATACTTTTTTTGTTTGAACACATTATGTGTAATAGCCTGAGAATTACATATTTCTTCTGTACTGTCCGCCTACCTCAAACAACGCTGAAGTAATTTGCCCTAACGAACAAACTTTGGTTGCATCCATTAACACTTCAAAAATGTTTTTGTTATTAATAGCTGCTGTTTGTACTGCATCTAAAGCTATCTGTACAGCATCTTTGTTACGTGCATTTAAGTTTTCCTTGGTATTGATTTGGAATTGTTTTTCCTCCCCAGTCGCGCGAATAACTTCTTTTGGAACAACCGTTGGCGAACCTTTAGAACTTAAGAATGTGTTCACACCAATAATCGGGAATTCACCATTGTGTTTTAATGTTTCGTAATACAATGATTCTTCTTGAATTTTAGAGCGCTGATACATGGTTTCCATTGCTCCTAAAACACCACCACGTTCTGTGATTCTATCGAATTCTGCTAAAACAGCTTCTTCTACTAAATCGGTCAATTCTTCTATGATGAACGATCCTTGAATTGGATTTTCGTTTTTCGCTAAACCTAATTCTTTGTTGATAATCAACTGAATCGCCATGGCACGTCGTACCGATTCTTCTGTTGGCGTTGTAATAGCTTCATCGTAAGCATTGGTATGTAACGAGTTACAGTTGTCGTAAATGGCATACAATGCTTGTAAAGTTGTACGAATATCGTTGAAATCAATCTCTTGTGCATGTAACGAACGACCCGATGTTTGAATATGGTATTTCAACATTTGCGCACGTTCATTTGCTCCGTATTTTTGCTTTAAAGCTTTTGCCCAGATTCTACGCGCAACACGACCAATTACTGAATACTCAGGATCGATACCGTTAGAAAAGAAGAACGATAAGTTTGGACCAAATGCGTTGATATCCATTCCACGAGACAAGTAGTATTCTACATACGTGAAACCATTAGCTAAGGTAAATGCCAATTGCGTTACAGGATTTGCACCTGCCTCGGCAATATGATAACCCGAAATAGAAACCGAATAGAAATTACGAACATTTTCTTTGATGAAATATTCCTGCACGTCACCCATTAAACGCAACGCAAATTCGGTTGAGAAGATACATGTATTTTGTGCTTGATCTTCTTTTAAAATATCGGCTTGAACGGTTCCACGAACTTGAGCCAAGGTATTTTTTTTGATCTCGGCATAAACATCCGCTGGTAAAACCTGATCTCCTGTAACACCTAAAAGCATCAATCCTAGTCCGTCATTTCCTTCTGGTAAATCACCGTTGTAACGCGGGCGCTCTACTCCTTTTTCCTTGTAAATTGCTTCAATTTTCGCTTCAACTTCTGCTTCTAAACCATTTTCTTTGATGTATTTCTCACAGTTTTGATCTATCGCCGCATTCATAAAGAATCCTAACAACATTGGGGCCGGACCGTTGATGGTCATAGAAACCGATGTCATGGCATGTGATAAATCGAAACCAGAATACAATTTCTTTGCATCATCTAAACAACAAATAGAAACACCTGCATTACCAATTTTACCATAAATATCCGGGCGGTGACCTGGATCATTTCCGTACAATGTTACCGAATCAAAAGCTGTTGATAAACGTTTTGCCGGCATTCCTTTTGATACATAGTGGAAGCGACGGTTTGTACGTTCAGGACCACCTTCACCCGCAAACATACGTGTTGGATCTTCCCCTTCACGTTTGAAAGGATATAATCCAGAAGTGAACGGGAATTCGCCCGGAACGTTTTCCTGTAAAACCCAACGTAAAATATCTCCCCACGCTTCGTATTTTGGCAAAGATATTTTAGGAATTTGTAAGTGTGATAACGATTCTGAATGCGTTTGAATTTTGATTTCCTTATCACGCACTTTGAACGAATACACCGGATTTTTATATTTATTCACCTTTTCGTCCCAAGTTGTAATTACTTCCCAGTTGAAAGGATCTAAATTCATTTTTAATTTATCGAATTCCGCTAATAAAACTTTCGATAACTCTGGATTTTCTGTACCTGTAAGTTCAATCCCGAACTTTGTAATTGCAGGAACTTTTCCTGAAATAGTTTCAATGGTTTTAAAGAATCCGTATAATTTCTGTGCCACTTCTTTTTGAGATAGTACTCTGGCATCATACCCACGATTATTTTCAGCAATTTCTGATAAATAACGAGTACGAGCCGGTGGAATCACAAAGATCTTTTCAGACATTTCTTTCGTGATTTCAAAATTCGATTTTAAATCAGCTCCAGTTTTCTCCACCACTTTATCCATGATCGATTTGTACAATTGATTAGTTCCCGGATCGTTGAACTGAGAAGCTATCGTACCAAAAACAGGCATTTCATCCGGGTTTACATCCCATAAGTTATGATTGCGTTGGTATTGTTTTTTCACATCGCGAATGGCATCTAAAGCACCACGTTTGTCGAACTTATTAATTGCTACAATGTCAGCAAAATCTAACATATCAATTTTTTCTAACTGCGTAGCCGCACCAAATTCTGGTGTCATGATATATAAAGAAGCATCTGAATGATCTAAAATCTCGGTATCAGACTGACCAATTCCAGAAGTTTCTAAAATAATCAAATCATATTGAGCAGCTTTTAAAACCTGAATTGCTTCTTCTACATATTTCGATAAAGCTAAATTAGATTGACGAGTAGCCAACGAACGCATATACACACGCGGATTGTTGATGGAATTCATACGAATACGATCTCCCAACAATGCACCGCCCGTTTTCTTTTTCGATGGATCTACAGAAACTAACGCGATCGATTTTTCAGGAAAATCAATCAAGAAACGACGAACCAATTCATCGACCATCGACGATTTACCTGCACCACCTGTTCCTGTAATTCCTAAAACAGGAGCATTTTTATTTTCAACTTTATTAAAATCGAATAATTTTAAAAAATCTTCTTCTCTGTTTTCAGCTAATGAAATTAATCGAGCAATCGTTGTAATGTTTTTATCAGCTAACGATTGGTAAACGTTTTTTCCTTCAGGTAAATTTAGATCTGGCGTTGCAAAATCAGCTTTCTCTACCATATCGTTAATCATTCCTTGAAGTCCCATTTCACGACCATTATCAGGCGAGTAAATACGAGTAATGCCGTAATCCATCAATTCTTTGATTTCGGTAGGAAGAATTACTCCGCCACCTCCACCAACAATACGGATATGTCCTGCTCCCTTTTCCTGAAGCAAGTCGTACATATATTTGAAATATTCGTTGTGTCCTCCTTGGTAAGAAGTCATTGCAATAGCATTGGCATCTTCTTGAATAGCAGTGTTCACCACATCTTCTACCGATTTATCATGACCTAAATGAATCACTTCACAACCTGTAGATTGAATAATTCGACGCATGATGTTAATGGCTGCATCGTGCCCATCGAACAAAGCGGCAGCTGTTACAATACGCACTTTGTTTTTTGGAGTATATATTTTTTGTTCCATCTTGTTTTTATTTCGACTTCGCAAGTTACATCTTTTAAAGATTATTTAAAATAGCTGTTTAAAATTAATATCCAATAAAATTATAACAACTACCAAACAAAAACGAGGAAGCGATTGCTTCCTCGTTTTTTGGTGTTTCACAGGGTGTTA
>JBEBXJ010000059.1:0-14632 GCA_040391685.1 Paenimyroides baculatum | reverse complement strand
ACTTTGTTTCCGGTTCCTTCAACACTGATCGATTTTACATCGTCAACCGTAACAATATTATCCACACCTTCAATTTTAACGGCATTACACGAACCTTTTATGGTGATTTTGTTGTTTGTGCCTTCTATTCTGATTGTTTCATCGCCGGTAGCTTCAATTGTTTTAGAAATTCCAACACCCTCAATCACAATTTCTTTCTGCTTATCTTCTGATTTTTGTTCACTTGCGGTATTAGGAATCAGTTTTGCCGCAGTGGCAACAGAGATGATTCCTAAACATAAAACGGCAAGAGTTATTATTTGCTTTTTCATAATTTTCATTTTATATAAATGTACAATTTTAATGCCAGTTTTTTAAACGAAACGACTAAAATTAATAATACAGATGAAAACCTAAATTGATGCAAAGCGCATAATGTTTTTGGAATAGAGCTTCAACAACATCGGTAACATCGTCAAAATCGGGGTAAAGACTAAAAAAATGGTAATCTAACAACATACTGCTTGTAAAGTTTTGGTGCTGATAACCAGAAATAGCTTTTGCGCCCGTGACATCTAAAAAATATTGAGCAGTTTTACTGTCCAAATTCAAGGTTTTAGAATTTGCAAAATGCAGTATTTTACCTTTTAATTTTCCTTCAAAAAGCTCGGCAATTTCTTCTAATGTGTATAAATAATCGTTTACAATGATCTCGTTTTCCGTTCCGTTGCAGATAAAATAAAGCAAATCGTAATCTTTAAAATTCCGGTCTTCATAAAGCAGCGTGTTTAAACTAGTTTCAAAATCTTCAATAGAATCAACAGCTTTGTACACATTCACCATACTATGCTGTTTTACCAATTGTTCCAAAATTGGCAGAACGGTACTTTCTGCGGTTTCGTCAACAGCCAGAACACATTCCAAACAAAATAATTTCAGTTGTTCGTTAGATAAATACATTGGTAATTTTTTTATCAAAGATATTGTTTCATTTACTTTTAAAAAAGCCCGGTTTTACAGCTAAACAACTTTTTGTAATATTTAATATACTATTTTAATTTCTTTAACGTTTTAAAAATTAGGTTTGCAATAACCAAATAGTATTTATGAAACAACTGCTACTTTTCTTTTTGCTTTCGATACCAACCGTTGCACAAAAATCTTTTTTAGTAAAAGATAGTTTAACCAATGAACCCATTGCTTACACAAGTATTTTTACTGAAAACGGAACTTTTAAGATAAATGCCGAACCCGACGGAAGTTTTATAATACCCAATGAATTTTTACATGAAATTTTTGTTTTTGATGCCGTAGGATACGAACCTAAACAGCAATCTTTAATTAAATACTATTTTGTAAAAAAAAATAATTGGGAAAATATAACTCAATATTTTTTAGTAGAACATATTGAAAAAAAAGCATATTCATTTATGTGCGAGCTTACCCTTACAAACTAGAACCAATACAAGCATTTTTGATAGCTATTAATTTAGCAGAAAAGCCACTCGATTTGAGTGGCTTTTTATTTATACTTTCATGATTTCTGCTTCTTTTTCAGCGTAGATCTCATCGATTTTTTTAATGTAATTGTCTGTTAGTTTCTGAATGCGGTCTTCGGCATCTTTACAAACATCTTCAGAAGTTCCTTCTTTTTCCTGTTTTTTAATGTCGGTATTTGCATCTTTACGCGCATTACGAATCGATATTTTAGCATCTTCGGCTTCGGTTTTTGCCTGTTTAGCCAAATCTTTACGGCGTTCTTCCGTTAACGCAGGAATGTTAATGATGATCATATCACCATTATTCATTGGATTCAAACCTAAATTGGCAATCATAATTGCTTTTTCAATAGGCTGTAACATGTTTTTTTCCCAAGGAGTAACGGTTAACGTACGCGGATCGGGCACATTGATGTTTGCTACCTGCGATAAAGCCGTTGCCGACCCATAATAATCTACAAAAACAGCACCTAACATTTGCGGATTTGCTTTACCAGCACGAATGTTTAACAAGGCTTTGTTTAAATGCTCAATAGAACCGTTCATTGATTCTTTTGCTTCGTCTATAATAAAATTAATTTCTTCTGTCATTGCTTTAAAATATCTTTGTTAATAAACCGTTGTACCAATGTTTTCGCCTTGGCAAACTTTTAATAAATTACTTTCTTTGTTCATATCAAAAACAACAATTGGTAAATTGTTTTCCTGACTTAAAGTAAATGCGGTGGTATCCATAACGTTCAATCCTTTTTCCAGCACATCTGCAAACGAAATGTTTTCGTATTTAGTTGCGGTAGGATCTTTTTCAGGATCGGCAGTGTAAACACCATCAACTCGGGTTCCTTTTAAAATAACATCGGCGCCCACTTCAATTCCTCTTAAAACAGCAGCGGTATCGGTTGTAAAATACGGATTTCCTGTTCCGGCTCCAAAAATTACAATTCTGCCTTTTTCTAAATGTCGAACGGCTCTGCGCTTAATGTAAGGTTCAGCAATTGCCTCAATTTTTAAGGCAGTCTGCAAACGGGTAAGCATTCCGGCATCTTCCAAAGCGCCCTGTAAAGCCATTCCGTTAATTACAGTTGCCAGCATTCCCATATAATCGCCCTGTACGCGATCCATTCCTTTACTTGCTCCGGCAACACCTCTGAAAATGTTTCCTCCGCCAATTACAATGGCTACTTCCACACCTAAATTAACGATTTTTTTTATTTCTTGGGCATATTCTGCCAAGCGATTAGGGTCAATGCCGTACTGGTTATCGCCCATTAAAGCTTCGCCGCTTAATTTTAGAAGTATTCTTTTGTATTTCATACTGAGGAAAATTTATTTGCAAATATATTATTTTTGCTACTCTTTAAAAACGCTTAAGGCAATTTATCTTTTATTTTTCCCGTTCTATTTTATTTGGATTTTGACGGGTATCAAAAACATCGGCAATTCTTATCAGCGTTTTGTTATCATCAATTGAATAAATGATTTTATAATTTGACGCTAAAATATAGTGATACGTAATTAATCGGTGCTTTAAAGTAGGTTCTTTTTGCCCAATTTTTGGGTTATCAATTAAAACATCAGGAGCTAAAAGTATTTGGGTAACAATATCTAATGCAACTTTATAGGTTGCTTTTTGCGTGTAATAATTGAAAATATCATCGATCTGCTGTTCCGAAAATTCCGACCAAACAATTTTGTATTTCACAACCTAGTATTTTGAAAGAAGTTCAGCGGTTGTTTTAAACTTGTTGTTCTCGAAATCTTTTTCCGATTGTAAAATACGTTCGTTTAATTCTTCCACGGTAAAAGGTTCAAAATCGTTTTCAGATTCTGTTTGTTTGGCTTTTCTCAAAAGTTTTTCAAATTGAGAGATCATTTCTTCACTTTGAAGTTTAAGAAAAGCCTGTACAAATTCTATTTTTCTAGTCTGTAAGTCCATGGTTTTAAAATACTTTACAAATTCAAATTTACGAAAAAAATCAGATAACTGAAAGCCATTAAATTTGGATTATTCCCTTAAGGCAATTTATCTTTTATTTTGTCAAAGTTATTTTTTGCTTCCTGATAGCCGATATCGAAAATCTCATCCATTCTTTTTTTCGATGTTTCAAAGGTACTGTAATTTGCCAGTGCTTCGGGTTGGATGTGCCAGTCACACAATTCGTTTTGCGGAAAGGTGTTCTGCATCATCATAATTTCAAACGCACGTAACGCTACCGATTTTATCGATGTAAATCGTGTTTGGTTGTACATTAAAACAGGGTTTACGTTGCTTCCGATTAAAAAATCGCATCTGCCCTGAATGGTATTTACGGGATAATTGTTTAAAATACCGCCATCGCTGTACACTTTGTTGTTGATGATTACCGGCGAAAAAACACCCGGAAAAGCACTTGATGCCAGTATAGCCGACACAATTTTGGTGTTTTTATGGAATATTTTCAGTTTACCGCGTTCAATCTCGGTTGCCGAAATATACAGTTCAATATCTAATTCTTTAATGGTTTTGTTGCCAAACTCTTTATCAAGATAGCGTGCAAACTGATCGGCATCTAAAAAACCTGCTTTTCTAAAAGACAAATGGGTCCAGCTGAACAAGCTTACCGATTTAAAGAAGGTTAGAATGTCTTTTGGTTTCATACCGTTGGCATACAAACCAGCAACAATTGATCCTGCACTGGTTCCCGAAATGATCTCCGGAAAAATTTCCTGTTCGTTTAAAAACTGCAACACACCGGCATGCGCAATTCCTTTATGACCGCCGCCCGATAACGCCAGACCAAAAACAGTTGAGTTGTTATTCATTATTTTTTGTAACGTTAAATCGTTATTTTTGCATAAAAATACAAATTATGCAGGCGATATACCAAAAAGCTTTTAAAAATTCGATGTCTTATAACGATTATTTAAATTTAATCGACGAAAAAATTAACGAAAACAGTTCAACCGGTAATGAACAGAACGAGATGCTTACGGATTTTACAAAGCTGAACCGTGCACGAATGAAGCGTTTAGATAAAACACAGCAAATAATTCCGGAATTGGAAAGTGTTGTTAAAGCAATTACCCAAAAACAGATTTGGCTGGTTTTAACCGAAAGCTGGTGTGGCGATGCGGCGCAAAATGTTCCGGTACTGCAAAAGCTTGCCGAAATAAATCCGGTGATTGATCTGCGTTTGGCATTGCGTGATGATAACGATGAACTAATGCAGCAGTATTTAACAAACGGCGGTAAATCGATACCGAAATTAATTGCTGTTTCAGAAAATTTAGAAAACGAATTATTTACCTGGGGACCACGCCCGGCAGTAGCACAGATTGAAGTAAAGCGTTTGTTAGAGGAACAAGGCGGATTTAACGAAAAGGTTAAAGAAGGTATCCAGATTTGGTATAACAACGATAAAGGAATTTCTATGCAGAATGAACTGATTGATCTATTAAAGAACGCAGCTAATTAAGCTGCGTTTTAAGTTATTTCAATAAAGCATTTGTTCTTTTAATAGCTTCGGCATCTTTATAATCAAGCCATTGCTGTCCGTTACGTTTGCGCATAAAATTATCGTACAAACGGTTAAATACTACATTTTTTAAACCGTTAAATAAATTTTTTGGTCTGCCGGCTAATGATCGTAAACTTAAAGAAAATCCGGGTGTCTGGTATTTCATGTAATGCCACCAGCCTTCGGGCATGTACAGCATTTCGCCGTGCTGCAATTGCGTAATGTATGGGTTTACCTTTTTAAGTGCCGGAAAGCGTTCAAAATCGGGATTGTCAAAATCTATGTCTTCATGGCAAATCCACGAATAGGGTAAACGGTACATGTATTTGGTTTCTTTAGGATCTACCAAAACGCATTGTTTTTTACCGGCAAAATGAAAATGAAAGATGTTTGGAAAATCAATATCGTAATGCATAAAAACTTTTGCATCTTCGCCGCCAAAAAATACCAGCGGTAGGTTTTTTAACAAATGTATTCCAAAATCGGGCCAGCGCATATCGTTTTTCATTTGTGGTGCATCCTTCATTAAATTGTAAAGGAAAATACGCAGATCCGTCGGACCTTTTTCTAAAATGTCAATGTATTCTGCCATGGTCATTTTAAAATCGGGTTCGTTTACCTTTTTGGTATAATCGGTTTTTCTACTGTCGTAAAGTGGTACAGTTTTATCGCCGGCAATTTCTTTAATAAAATCTAAATTCCATTTGGTAAATGCGGGCCAGTCTTCAATTTGATTGGTAATTACCACAGGTTTCTGCTTTTTGTAGTAATTCTCTATGAACTCTTTCTTCGTGAGTTTTGTTACGCGTTCTATTTCTATATAATTAAAACTCATACTTAATTACAGCTTATATACTATGATGCATAAAAGTAGTGAATTTAACCATTTGTTGTTTTTTATTAAACTTGTTTTAACAATAAAATCTTTAGTTTTTCAGGTTAAAGATTCAGAGTTTTGTTTAACCTAATGATTAAAATTTATGAATGTCCGCTATTAGTAATAACTTTGGCTTTGTCATTCTGAACGAAGTGAAGAATCTTCTGATAATCAAATAGATTCCTCCTTCGTCGGAATGACAAAATATCGAAAAAAAATGTATTATGATACATTACGGATATTCAAATTAAAATTTAAGTGATTGTTATTTTTACCACAGATTCACAGATATATATAAGATGTTAAATCTAATAAAAGCGTAAATTTTACAGATATTGATTGCTTAGCAAGCAAATCACTTTATAAATATTTTTATACTATTTAGCGAATAATCGAATAACCAAATAAATCTGTGCATCTGTGGCTATTTTATAATGATTTTGTATTTATTAAATCGGCAAAGGCTTTGTTGGTAGCTTCGGTAATTTTTGCATGAATGCCGTTGCCGTAACTTACTCTGTGTACACCCAAAGCAGCAAACTCATCGTAGGTTTTCAATCCGTCTTTCATAAAAACATTTAGCGGCAGTTTTGTGGTTTCTAAAACGGTTCTAATATCTTCATCGGTATTTATCAATGGAATAAAAAATCCGTCGGCACCGGCTTCTTCATAAGCTTTAATGCGTTTTAACGATTCATCTAATGCCTGATTGTGTTTTGTTGTGTAGGTATCAATACGTGCGTTGATGTAAATGTTTTTTCCTTTTGACTTTAAGTGGGATTTTATGGCTTTGATTTTATCGGATAAAACAGAAATATCGCCCAATGTACGATCTTTTCCTTTTGTTAAACCGTCTTCCAGATTAATTCCCAAAACTCCGGCATCAACCAGTTTTTCCACTTTTTTTGCGACTTCTTCCGGATCATCGGAATAACCCGACTCAAAATCGGCAGAAACCAAAAGAGATGTGGATTTCGCGATTTTTTCAACAATAAAAAACATTTCTTCAAACGGAATTACTTCTCCGTCTTCATAACCCAGCATGTTTGCAATGGCATGGCTTGATGTTCCTATTACCTGAAAACCTGCTTTTTCGGCAGCTTTTGAACTGATAGCATCCCATGTATTGGCAATTAATAAGGGTTGGTTTTGATGGTGTAACGATTTGAATTTTTCTAAACTCATAGCTTTATAATTTTCTTGTTCCTTATAAAGTTACGTTTTTAGATCGATAAAAAAATGAGTTTATAAAACAAAAACTTTTTTTAACGTTTGATTTGAGAAGCTGATTATTGATTTTAAACGAGGGAAAGAGCAAAGCTCTGTTACTTAAATTTACGAAAAAAATACTACAATGGCTATGTTATTTGTCATGATTTTTTTGATGGAAGCGCAATAGATTTGTTCTAAAGATAAATCAAATTTTAAATTACCAAATTATGAAACAAAGAGTTCCGGTATCACAGATTATGACCAAAAATTTAGAAACACTAACGATGAATCAATCACTTTATGAAGCCGAAGCTTTATTTAAAAAGCATGGAATTCGTCATATTCCAGTTGTTGAAGGAAAGAAGATTGTGGGAGTGCTAAGCTATTCTGATCTGCTGAAAATTAGTTATGTCGATGTAACGGACGACGAAGAAGCGGTAGAATCTGTCGTGTACGATATGTTTACGATTCCTCAGGTAATGGCAAGAGTTCCGCTGACGGTTACGGCTGAAACAACGGTTAAAGAAGTGGTTGAAATTTTATCAAAACAAACATTCCACTCACTTCCGGTTGTTGAAAACGATAACGAACTGGTTGGAATTGTAACTACTACCGACTTATTGAACTATTTTTTAGAACAGTATTAATGTTAAAAGAAAAATGGTCTGAGAGAAAGTCAGACCATTTTGTTTTGAATGATAAGTATCTTGCGCTTATAAGGCTGAATCTTTTTTGGACAGTTTTTATTTTTGTCTGATAAAAGTACTTTCAGTAGTAAAGCCGTTTTTAACTACAAATTCTTTGAATTGTTTTTTTGTTAAAGTATATGTTTTTGGTCTGATACTGTCTGACACTGTTTCTGTAATTTCATCTAATTTTTGAATGCTTTCTTCGTCATAAATATCGCTGATAGAAACCATATTGTTTTTATAGGTTAACTTTTTTACTTCCCAATTACTCTCTGCATTTATCGAATTTAAAAAATAATGACCTTTTAATTTGCGTAATATTCCAGTCTTCCCAATGCTAAAAACGGTATCTGTTGTTGAATATTTTGCAATAAACAAAGAATCATTTAACGGAATAGTTTCCAATTTTACCTCTTTTTGCAGTTCCAAAAGTGTGGTTTTGTTTAATGTATCGGTAAAATGATTTGTTAATAAAACCGTATGATGATCTATTACTAAATCGGTGTTGGTTTCGTAATTATGATAAGTACCTATTGTTTTGTTAGGAAAAGAAGCTAAATCTTTTGTGTTTGCAGGTTGCGGTTCTTTGAAGTTTGCCAATGGTTTTTTACAAGAAAACAATAAGCAAATAAAGATCGTGGTAATAAATAGTTTTTTCATGAGGATGGTTTTGATTTAAACAAAACTACTTGTTTTTCTGAGATTATCTTCTTTAGGGTATAAATTCTGACAGTTTAATTTTTCTATCTAAACTCATTCCACCCGGATTACAACCCGCCTTTCCTTCAGGTATTTCAATTCCGCGTTTTGCAAAATGTTCTGTCCAAACAGGAAAAAAGTTGTTAGAACCAGGTTCTTTGTATGTCATTGGAAATAACTTAAAAAATGGTTTGTTGTTATTGGCGAATTTAAAAGCATCGTAAATTAATTCTGAACAATAATATTTACCGTTATCGTATAAGAAATCATTGTCGTACGGAACGCCTAATTGTTCTTCGCAAAACGGAATAGCTTTTGATAACAAATAAATATATTTACGCTTTAATGTGCCAACATAAACCGTGTTTTTGGTGTAAGCCAGAAAATTTTTAAGCGGAGTTTTTACAACGGCACTACCAATAGCCTCGTACACATAAAATTCATCTTTTGCAGAGGCAACAACCAACCCCATGTGGTTAAAGTCTTTTCCTTTAAACCCTTTGGTTACTGCATTAATGGCATTGCACATGTCGCCGCAATCTATATTTATAAACAACATGTCGCCGGTTTTTAATTCGGTTTCTTGAGCGAAAATGGATATAGAGAGTAGTAAAAAGAATAGAATTTTTTTCATAGTAAAAAAGAAGCTTACTCGGCTTCTTTAAAATTTGGATTGTATATTTTTTCAAAGGCTAAAGGTTCTGTGGCATCATCCACAGAAAAATCGCCTATTTTGGTTCTTCGTAAAGCAGTTAAATGACCGCCCGATTTTAATGCTTTTCCAAAATCGAAAGCCAGTGAACGAATGTAAGTTCCTTTACTGCAAACCACTCTGAAATCAATTTCGGGTAAGGCAATTCGGGTAATTTCAAATTCGGTAATTTCAATTTTTCTAGATTGAATTTCAACTTCTTCGCCAGCACGCGCATGTTCGTACAAACGTTTTCCGTCTTTTTTCAACGCCGAAAAAATAGGAGGGAACTGATCAATAATTCCGATAAACTGTTTGCGTGTATCTTCGATTAATTCGTTGGTAATATGATCGGTTGCGAAACGCTCATTGATTTGGGTTTCCAAATCATACGACGGTGTAGTTGCACCAACTGTAATGGTTCCGGTATATTCTTTAATCTGTCCTTGAAGTTCGGCAATACGTTTGGTGAATTTTCCAGTACAGATAATCAAAAGCCCCGATGCTAAAGGATCTAATGTTCCTGCATGACCAATTTTGAATTTTTTGGGTAAATCTAAATTTTTAAGTAAGGCATACTTTATCTTATTAACAGCCTGAAAAGAACTCCATGTCAACGGTTTGTCTATCAGTAAAATCTGTCCTTCCAAAAATTCTTCCTTTGATAACTTCTGCATTATTTCGTATAAAAATAAATTAACAATCCAATACCAATTACAATGCGGTACCAACCCCAAAATTTAAATCCGTATTTTGTTAACACGGTAATAAAGGTTTTTACAGCAATTAAAGCAGTTATAAAGGCAATAACGTTACCAATTATGAAAAGAATAATGTGGTGCTGATCCTGTAAAATCATTTCGTAGCCTTTCATTTCGGTTGCCGTTCCTTTTCCCCAGGTTTTTACGAAGATGGAATAAACCGTAACGGCTAACATGGTTGGAACAGCCAAAAAGAACGAAAATTCGGCAGCTGCTTTTCTGCTTAAACCCTGCGTCATACCACCAATGATTGATGCTGCAGAACGCGATGTTCCCGGCATCATTGCCAGGCACTGCCAAAAACCTATGGTGATTGCCGTTTTAAACGACATGTCTTTTTCGTGAATTATCTTAGGATTTTTAAACCAACGATCTACAAAAAGTAACACAATTCCGCCTAAAACCAAAACAGTTGAAATAGCGATTTGATTTCCTAAAACGGCTTCAATTTTATCGTCTAACAAATAACCCAATGCCAAAGCAGGAATTACCGCAAATGCCAGTTTGTAATAGAAATTCAAGTTGCTGAAATCAAAGAATTTCTTCCAGTATAAAACAACGATTGATAAGATGGCTCCAAACTGTATTGAAACCTGAAACATCTTTAAAAACTCAGACTCTTCCATTCCTAGAAGAGCCGCGGTAAAGCCCATGTGGGCTGTAGATGATATAGGTAAATATTCGGTTAGTCCTTCAACAATGGCAATGATGATGGCTTGTAATAAATCCATTTATAAGGTTTTTATGATTTTTTTGAAGGGTTTTTGAATATCGAATAAATGCAGATTCCAAAACCAATAAATATTACTGTTGGTGCCAGACGAATTCTTCTAAAACTGAAAACAGCTTCGTTAAAAACATTCGGATCTTCGCTGTTTCCGCCTGCCATCAGTAAAAATCCCAAGGCAATAACTGCTACGCCTGCCAATAAAAGTGTATAATTCTGTTTGCTGAACAAAAATGGTTTTTCGGTATTGTTTTCCATAAATTACAGGTATAAATCGTCTGATTTTAAATTTAAAAAACGTTGTGTTGCAAAATAGGTACTTATGTAGGTAATAATAATTCCCACTACAAATACGGTTCCGCATACTAAAACTATCGACTTTATATCGCTCAACAATCCTAAAGTAGGCAGTTTGCTGTCTGCATAGGAAGTTAACGCCAAAATACCAATGATTGCCAAGGTAGAGCCTATCATTCCCAACTTAACGCTGGTAAGAATGAACGGTTTGCGTATAAACGATTTGGTTGCCCCAACCATCTGCATGGTTTTAATGATGAAACGTTTTGAATAGATCGATAAACGCAGCGAACTGTTAATTAAAAGTATCGAGATAAATGCGAATACTCCGCTAATTATCAATATCCAGAAACTGATTGTTTTTATGTTTTTATTTACCAGATCAACCAATTGCGAATCGTACACCACTTCATCAACCAATGGGTTTTCTTTAATGCTTATTTCAATGTCTTTAATGGAATCTTTCTCCACGTAAGCACCGTTAAAATGCAAATCGAACGAATGTTGCAATGGGTTAAATCCCAAAAACTTCACGAAATCTTCACCAATTGTTTTCTGGTGTGCGTTTGCTGCCGAATCTTTATGAACAAAAGTAAGGTCTTTTATATATTTTTGCTGACCTAATTCGGTCTGGTAGGCTGCCAGTTCTGTTTCGTTAACATTCTCTTTAAAATAGATCGACATGGGAATGTTTTCTTTGAAATTGTTCGATATTTTTTCATAGTTAATAACGAACATACCTAAAGATCCCAACAAAAACAATACTAGAAAGATACTTAAAATAACCGAAAAGTAAGACGATATTAATCTGCGCTTTTGATATTTTTCGTACGCTGTAGCCATAATTTTATTTTTTAATGGGTAAAGATAATAAACAATTTAAATATATACTTAACCAATTTTTAGAATGTTGAAAAAGTAATGTTTATCATCACGTTCTTTAATAAAAAAAGAGATTCCGGAACAAGTCCGGAATAACACAAATACTATTTAAAATTATTCGTTATATAATTCGGTAAATTCTGTTAATGGGTATGGTAACCCCTTTTTTTAATACAATGTGTTCAGGTGTTACAGCCCAAACGGTTGTATTGGCTACCAGTTGGTTATTATCGTCTTTAAAGAATATTTCAATTTTTACATGATCTGTATTTCCCATAGCCATTGCTTTTTCCAAATCTTGTTTGCGTTGAAAAATTTCGTGTTTGTCAGTCAAAACATCATCAGCAGGAAAATGCAGGTTTGCTATATCTTCTTTTTCTATAGGTTTAAATGTCGTAGTCATATCAATGGTTTTAATAATGTTTTATACAAATATATTTTTTTTCTAAAAGAATACAACTTTTTCAGCACAAAAAGTAATTCAAGAAAAAATGTTATTGCAAGCCAGATTGGTTAAGATAATAAAAAATTAGTAATCTTAAGAAATTAAAGTAATTTTGTAAATGTTAAAAATCATAGGTTTACAAAATGAAATACCATCCAAACGAAATAGAAGCCAAATGGCAGAAATATTGGAGCGATAATAATACGTTCAAAGCCGAAAATCAATCAACAAAACCAAAATATTATGTGTTGGATATGTTTCCGTATCCGTCTGGTGCAGGACTGCACGTAGGGCATCCGCTGGGCTATATAGCATCAGATATCTACGCACGTTTTAAACGTCATCAGGGTTTTAACGTACTGCATCCGCAAGGATACGATTCGTTTGGTTTACCGGCAGAACAATATGCCATTCAAACAGGGCAGCACCCCGCAGTTACTACCGAAACCAATATCAAGCGCTACCGCGAACAGTTGGATAAAATAGGTTTTTCGTTTGATTGGGATCGCGAAGTGCGCACTTCGAACCCTGAATATTACAAGCATACACAGCGAATTTTTATTCAGTTGTTTAATTCGTGGTACAATAAAAATACCGATAAAGCAGAAAGTATCTGCACGTTGATCGATTTATTTTCTAAAGAAGGAAATGCGACTGTAAATGCGGTATCCGATGAAAATATTGCTGTTTTTTCTGCCGATCAGTGGAGTGCTTTTTCTGCCGATGATCAAGAACGAATTTTATTGAAATACAGATTAACGTATTTGGCTGAAACCGAAGTAAACTGGTGTCCGGCATTGGGAACGGTTTTGGCGAATGATGAAATTGTGAACGGTGTTTCAGAACGGGGCGGGCATCCGGTGATCCGTAAAAAAATGACCCAGTGGAGCATGCGAATTTCAGCTTATGCCGAACGTTTGCTGCAAGGTTTGGATACCATTGATTGGAGCGAATCTATTAAAGAAGCGCAACGCAACTGGATCGGTAAATCGGTTGGTGCATCTGTAACTTTTAAAGTCAAAAGTCAAAAGTCAAAAGTCGAAGGACAGGACGTTACAAACTTTGGACATTCGACATTCGACATAGAAGTTTTCACAACCCGTCCTGATACTATTTTCGGAGTGAATTTTATGACCTTGGCTCCAGAACACGAATTGGTTGCTGCAATAACAACTGCTGATCAAAAAGCGGCTGTTGATGCTTATATAGAAGCAACTTCAAAACGATCAGAGCGTGAGCGTATGGCTGATGTTAAAACCATTTCGGGTGTATTTACCGGTACGTATGCAGAACATCCTTTTACTAAAAAACCGGTTGCCATCTGGATTGGTGATTATGTGTTGGCAGGCTACGGAACAGGTGCGGTAATGGCGGTTCCGTGTGGCGACGAGCGCGATTATGCGTTTGCAAAACACTTTGCCGGACAAAACGGAATGCCGGAAATCATCAATATTTTTAATAAGGATATTTCTGAGGAAGCTTATACCGAAAAAGCTGGTTTTGTATTACAGAATTCCGATTTTTTAAACGGATTGGATTACAAAGCAGCAACAGCTAAAGTAATCGAAGAATTAGAAAAAATAGGGCAAGGGAAGGCAAAAGTAAACTACCGTTTGCGCGATGCCGTTTTTTCGCGTCAGCGTTATTGGGGTGAGCCTTTTCCGGTTTATTACGTGAATGGACTGCCTAAAATGATCGATCCGAAACATTTGCCGATTGAATTACCCGAAGTTGAAAAATATTTGCCAACCGAAGACGGACAGCCGCCATTAGGCAACGCGACCGATTGGGCTTGGGATACCTTAAATAATAAAGTAGTTTCAACCGATCTTGTCATCCCGAGCGAGTCATCTCGAGCGGAGTTGAGAGACGAGAACCAAACCATTTTCCCTTTAGAACTAAACACCATGCCGGGTTGGGCAGGTTCATCGTGGTATTGGTTACGCTATATGGATGTTGATAATGAAAACGAAATTGCATCTAAAGAAGCTATTGATTATTGGCAAAATGTAGATTTATACATTGGCGGAAGCGAACACGCAACCGGACATTTACTGTATTCGCGTTTTTGGAATAAGTTTTTAAAAGATATGGGTATTGTACCAACCGAAGAACCGTTCCAAAAATTGATTAATCAAGGAATGATTTTAGGGATGAGTGCAATCGTTTACAGAGTTTCGGGAACAAATAAATATGTTTCTAAAAATCTTAAAAATGATTATGAAGTTGAAGAATTGCGAGTTGATGTAAGTTTAGTAAATACTTCTGATGAAATTGATATTGAAGGATTAAGAAATTGGATTCCTGAATTTAAAGATGCAGAATTTATATTAGAGAACGGAAAGTACTATGTTGGACGTGAAGTTGAAAAAATGTC
>JBEBXJ010000058.1:0-14679 GCA_040391685.1 Paenimyroides baculatum | reverse complement strand
CGCCTTCATCAATCGGAAAATTTGGATCTGATACCGATAACTGGGTTTGGCCACGTCATACAGGCGATTTTTCTTTATTTAGAATTTATGCCGATAAAAACAACCGACCTGCAAAATATTCAAAAGATAATGTGCCTTACACTCCGAAACATTTCTTACCAGTTTCGATTAACGGTGTAGAACAGAACGATTTTACAATGGTTTACGGTTATCCGGGCAGAACGCAAGAATACCTTCCGTCTTTTGCGGTGGAACAAATTGTAAACGATTTAAATCCGGCAAAAATTGAAATTCGTGATAAAGCGTTGAAAGTTGCCGATGGATTCATGCGTCAGGATCAGGCAATTAAAATTCAGTATGCTTCAAAATATGCAGGAATTGCAAACTATTGGAAAAAATGGATTGGCGAAAGTCAAGGGTTAAAAAAATCGAATGCGGTTGCGGTTAAAAAATCGTTTGAGCAAGAGTTCATTAAACGTGCAAACGAAAAAAACAAAATGAACGAATATGGTAATCTATTACCACAGTTCGAAAAAATCTATAAAGACATTACTCCTTATACATTAGCACGTGATTATTTTCAGGAAGTTACCTTACGTAATAACGAATTACTTTCTGTTGGTTACCGTTTGTATCAGTTAGAAAACGCTTTTACAAAAGGTGGCGAACAAGCTTTTAACGACCGTAAAGACAATTTAATTAAAGGGTTGGAATCTTTATATAAAGACTATAATAAAGATGTTGACCACGGAATTTTCAACGAAACGGTGAAATTGTACGGAACAAAAGCTCCGGCAAACCTTACACCTGCTTCAATTAAAGATAAAGATTATGTTGCTTTGGGTAACGATATTTACAGCAAATCGGCATTAACATCGTACGACGGATTAAAGAAATTAATGAACGGAAAAGCTGCCGATGTGGTTAAAAACATGCAGAAAGATCCTGGTTATGTATTGGCAAAAAGTTTAGCAGACAACTATTTCAACAACATTGCACCAAGCTACGATAAAATGGCTTTAGAATTAGAAAGTTTACAACGTACGTATATGAAAGCGCAATTGGAATTGTTTCCGGATGCCCGTATTTTTCCTGATGCAAACTCAACCTTGCGTGTTACTTACGGAAAAGTGAACGGTTACCAGCCGAGCGATGCAGTTACTTACAGCCATGTTACTTATTTAGATGGTGTGATTGAAAAATATGTTCCGGGTGATTATGAGTTTGATGTTCCGCAAAAACTGATTGATTTGTACAACACCAAAGATTTTGGTCCGTATGCAGATAAAAACGGTAAATTACCAGTAAACTTTATTGCTACAAATCATACAACAGGCGGAAATTCTGGTTCGCCGGCAATTGATGCGCACGGTAATTTAATAGGTTTAAATTTTGACCGTGTTTGGGAAGGAACAATGAGTGACATTCATTACGATCCGGCTATTTGCAGAAACATTATGGTTGATGCACGCTACATTTTGTTTGTTATTGATAAATATGCGGGTGCAAAACACCTGATTGATGAAATAAAAATAGTAAAACCAAAAGAAACAAAGAAAACAAAACACTAAAAAACAGCGTTTTAGGTATCATAAATATTTTCTAAAAAAAAATACAAAAAAATATTGTGGTATTAAAAAATTCATATCTTTGTAGAGAATTAATAATTAACTTTTATAATTAAAAAAATGAAAAAATTAGCATTATCATTAGTATTAGTAGCTTCTGTTGCATTCGTTTCTTGTAAAGATACAGCTAAAGAAACTACAACTGAAGAAACTACAGTTGAAACTACAACTACTGAAGTAGAAGCTCCAGCTGTTGAAGAAGCACCAGTTGTTACTGAAGAAACTACTACTACAACTGAAACTACTACTGAAACTCCAGTTGAAGAACCAGCTAAGTAATTTTAGTTACGATAGAAAACTAATTAAGCCTTGCAATGCAAGGCTTTTTTGTGATATAAATTAAAAAAGTTTAAGCGATTTTTTGCTTTTCTTGAAAAACAGGTCTTACAATTTGTAGTGCAAAACGTTTTTATAAAGAAAGAATGCTCATTATAATGTTAAGACGGAAAAAATTACAAAAATGAGTTCGATATACTTACCGAACTCATTTTTAATATTGCTTTATGTAAACATTGTATTTTACATAAATTTTCCTAATATCCAGTATAAAATCATAAACACAATAATGGTTCCGAAACAGCCAAATCCTGCTTTTTTGGCACCCCAGCCTGCTAACAGCGCTCTTAATAAATCTTTCATAGCTTAAATTTTATTTAAATATATGAAATTTTTATTGCGATTCAAACTTTTTTACTTCGTTCCAATAAACGTCTAATTCTTTTAAAGGCAAGTCGCCAATTGTTTTAGAATCCTGCTTTATTAATTCTTCCATTCTGATAAATCGACGGATAAATTTCTGATTGGTTTTATTCAACGCCTCTTCCGGATTTATATTACAAAAACGAGCGTAATTGATCAGTGCAAACAAAACATCGCCAAATTCTTGTTCTTGTTTTTCAAGATCATTATTGGCAACTTCTACCTTAAACTCGTTCAATTCTTCTTCCACCTTTGCCCAAACATCTTCTTTATTATCCCAATCGAATCCCACTCCTTTTACCTTATCCTGAATACGGAATGCTTTAATTATTGCCGGAAGTGATTTTGGCACGCCGCTTAAAACAGATTTGTTTCCTTCTTTCAATTTCAGTTTTTCCCAATTTTCCAGAACAGCTTTTTCATCTTCGGCAATGGCATCGCCATAAATATGCGGATGTCTGCTGATTAATTTTTCGCTGATTCCTTTACACACATCTTCAATATCAAACGAATTGGTTTCACTGCCTATTTTAGAATAAAAAACAATGTGAAGCAAAAGATCGCCTAATTCCTTCTTAATTTCGTTTGTATCATTATCCGAAATAGCATCATTCAACTCATAAACTTCTTCAATGGTCAAATGTTTCAACGATTGAAAGGTCTGTTTTTGATCCCACGGACATTTCTCACGCAAATCGTCCATTATATCTAACAATTCTTCGAATGCCTTTAACTGCTGTGCTCTGTTGTTCATAATAAAACAGTGTAAAAAAACCGGCAAAATAGCCGGTTTAAATATTATTCTTTCTCTTCTGTTTTCTTTTTTGTTGCGCGCTTAGCTTTTGGTTTTTCTTCTACAACTTCTGCTTCTACAACTTCCTTCTCTTCTGTATTGTTATTGATTGTAACCGTACCAGTTGTTGTAACTGCCGGTGCTGTTAAAGCTGCAATGTAATTAGCATGCTGTAAAATGTTGTACCAGTTTAATACTTTTTTAATGTCTGATACATAAACGCGGTCACGATCGAAATCTGGAACTACTTCACCGAAATAAGCCATTAAATCGTTGTTTGTTGCTTTATGATCTAAAGCTGGTCCATTGTTTTCTTTGGTTGCAATTTTTGCAAAAACTTCGAATAATTTTAATTCGCCAGTTTCTGTATAAATAGAAATTTCTGATAACAAGCTTACATTGCTACGCAAACCAACTGTTAATCTTTTTCCATCAATTAATGATTCTGCAATAAATCCAGATCTTGTTTGGATTTTTAATTCGTATAATCCTGGTTTTCCAGATATAGCTAAAACTTTCTCTACGCTCATTACTTTATTTTTTTCAAGGTCACAAATATCATAATTTGAATTTAATATCCAAAATTATCTACCTTTTTTGTTGATAAATTTCATTTTATAATCGGGATATACTTTTCCCTCCATAATATTCTGCAATCGTTTTGAATTTAATTTCTTTTTTAATGTAGAAATTTTATCGGTAAACAAAACGCCTTCAATATGGTCATACTCATGCTGAATAACACGTGCGGCATATCCTGAAAACTCTTTAACGTGTTTTTCAAAATTCTCATCGTAATATTCAATGGTGATATTTGGTTTTCGGTACACATCTTCTCGAACACCCGGAATACTTAAACAACCTTCATTAAAAGCCCATTCATCGCCTTCTTCTTTTATAATTTTTGCGTTTATGAAAGTACAATTAAATGTTGCCAAAAAATCACGTTCGGTTTGTGGCAAATCTTCGTCTTCGCCAAAAGGCTTTGTATCAACAATAAACAAACGAATGGGTAAACCTATCTGTGGTGCCGCTAAACCTACACCATAAGCATGATCCATGGTTTCGTACATATTGTTTATAAGTTCTTTAAGCTGCGGATAATCTTTAGAAATTTCTTCGCATTCTTTACGCAAAACCGGATCGCCGTAACCTACAATAGGTAAAATCATTGTTTCGTATTTTAAATATTGATGCAAATTTACAAAATATAGTAAAGTTTGCAGCCAATTAATTAACTTTAATGTTTGTATAAGCACACTTTTTATTTAATGCCTTTTTTATAATGTTTGATAAATTAATTTTAAAACTTGGTGACAATCAGTTTTATAACGCAATTAAGATTACGTTTACAGCCATTGTGGCTTTTTTCATTTTTTATAATTCTGCCGATTTTACCGCTGCTTTTACTGTTACCTTAGGTGCTTTATTATGCGCCCCTATTGATATTTCGAGCAATTTTAAACATAAAATAATTGGTTTGCTGCTGGTTACCCTGCTAATTCCCATTATTTCTTTTTCATTAACTTATACTTACGCATATTTTATCCTTTTTTCGATAATTTTTTGTGTGTTTGTATTCTTGTCGGCATTTATTTCGCTTTTTGGTCACCGTGCTAATTTACTATCGTTTACCTTACTGTTAACCATAAGCCTGTCATTCATACATCACGACAAGCCTGAAATGGTTCTTACAAATTGTTTGTATTTGTTATTGGGCGGGTTGTTTTATACGCTGATATCAATTCTTTTCTATTTTATCAAACCAAATCGTTACATAAATCTTGAAGTTGCTGAATGTATTGAAATTACAGGTGAATATTTAGAATTACGGTCGAAATTATGGGCTAAAGATGCAGACAGGGAAAAAATTAACCGACAAATGTTGGAAAAGCAGATCAGGATAAACGAACTGCACGAAAATATTCGGGAATATCTGGTTTACAACAAAGCACGCACCTTAAATTCAAATAACAACCGTAAACTACTGGTGGCCTTATCGTCTTTGGTTGAAATTTTGGAACTTGCCATGGCGAATACCTTTAACCATAAAGAATTTATTGAGTTTTTTAAGGATGATGAAGCTATTTTAATGGAATATAAATCACTTGCGAATCATTTTTCGGTTACCTTAAAAAGTCTGGCTTTTCATATCAAAACAAACAAAAAACACCATTCAACCGGGAGTTTGGCTAACGATTTCAAAAAGCTTAAATTAAGAATCAACGAGTACGTTAAAAATCAGAATATATCTGTTTACGATGAAAATGCAGTTAACGTAAATAATCTGCTTTTTTATGCCGACAAACAGATTGAAAAGATAAAAGGTTTGGAACGTGTTTATAAAGAACGCGTAAACGCCGATGAATTAAGAGGAAAGTACCGCGATTTGGAAAAGTTTTTTACACCAGAACATTATCGCTTAAAAACATTTACAGATCATTTTAACTTTAAATCGTCAACATTCAGATATGCCTTACGCATAACCTTAACAATGTTAGCTGGTTTAATTATAGGAAAGGTTTTTAGCTTTGAAAATGCATATTGGATATTGCTTACTATTGTTGTTATTATGCGACCTGGTTACGGTTTAACCAAACAAAGATCAACCCAAAGGGTAATTGGTACCATAATTGGTGGAATCTTGGGAATTATTGCCCTTATTTTAGTAGACAACAACATTATCTTAACTGTATTGGCAATTATTTCAATGTTATGTGGTTACTGGCTCTCGGCAACCGATTATAAGATAGGTGTAACTTTCGTAACTTTCTACGTAATATTAATTTACGGATTGCTGACCGACAATGCCGAATCACAACTAATTTACCGCATTTTAGATACGGTTATTGGTGCGCTTTTAGCGTTTTTTGCTACAAGGTTCGTTTGGCCCACATGGGAATTGTACACCATGAATATTCATCTAGAGAATTCGTTAAGAGCCATAAAGTTTTATATCATTGAAGTAAAATATTACTACATTAAAAAAGGCGAACCAACCACATCGTACAAACTGGCACGTAAAAATGCTTTTATCGAAGTTGGGAATTTAATGGCTAGTTTTCAACGTATGATCCAAGAACCAAAGCGCAAGCAATTAAACCGAGTAGAATTGTATGAATTAACGGTTTTAAGTCAAACGTTGGTTTCGTCGGCAGCAAGTATTGGAACATACATTCAGTTTCATAAAACAACCGAAGCTTCCAAAGCATTTAAGCTGGTTATGGACTATATTAACAACAACTTAAGCCAGGCTTTGCAAAATTTGGATTTTGATGCAGAAATTACTTCTGATACCGAAGAAGATTATAAAATAAGTATGAGCCAGTTAAAAGCAATCCGAAGACAAGAGGTTGAAGTAATGGATATTGATGATGCTTTGAAAATTCAAAAGCTAGAAGAATCTCAATTAATTATCGATCAATTAATCTGGATGAGCAACTTATCAGAAAAAATAGAAAAAACCACTTTAAAAATGAAGTAAAAAAGATCCCTTAAACATTAAATTTAAGGGATTTTGTATTTTATTACTTAGTACTATTGAATGAAACTTATCAAAATCAGTTTCATATTTTAACGTAGTTTGGTATCTTTTTTACTCTTCTTCAAAATCATCTTCATTATCAGAAAACCAATAACTGTCTAACATGGTTTTATCAACAAAAATTTCCAGTCGTTCCGTTTCTTGTTCAGCTATGTACAAACGTTGGGTTTTACCGATACTTTCAGACAAACGGTGTAAACGAGTATCGTGACGTAAACGCAGTAGTTCATCAGTATCGTTTATAACCAACATTTGTAATTGGTTTACGTCAAAACCGGCATTGCCAAACATGAAACTCAAGCGTTCCGGTGTTCCAATCAGTACGTCAATACCTAAAGAAATCTGGTTTTTATCTTCGTCCAAATCCGTTTTGTCATGAGTCATAAAAATGCGTAAATCGGTATATTTAGCCAATTGCTTAAAAACAGTATCCATTAATAGAGCCTCAGGTTTATCTTCAACAATTACCAAAGCACGGGGCGACAGCATAAAAGCTTTTTCTAACCGCTGGATTACCGAAATCGCAATAGCTTCTTTCTGTTCTTGTTTATCTTCAATTATAAGCACCACATCATTCCCCGATTTTATGGTTCCAAAAGCTTCTTTAATAACGTTAGGCACTTCGGTTAAACCGTTTTCAACTAATGCATGTTGTAAATTAGGATTTATTTTCTTTAAATTCATTTTGTTTATTTTGATGCAAATAATTCAACATCTGATTTAGAAATTTCTTTTCCGCCTAAAATAATCAAACGTTCTACCACATTTCGCAATTCACGGATATTTCCTGTCCAATCGTACTTTTTAAGAAGCTCAATGGCTTCATTAGAAAATACCTTTTGGGCACTACCGTTTTCTTCGGCGATTTTTTTCGTAAAATGTTCAATCAACAAAGGAATATCGTCACGACGGTCATTCAAAGCTGGAACTTTTATTAAGATTACTGCCAAACGATGGTACAAATCTTCACGGAAACGCCCTTCTTCGATTTCTTTACGCAAATCTTTGTTTGTTGCTGCAATTACACGAACATCAACTTTAATATCTTTATCGGCACCTACCCTTGTAATCATACTTTCTTGTAAGGCACGTAAAACTTTTGCTTGTGCAGCCAGACTCATGTCGCCAATTTCGTCTAAGAAAATAGTTCCTTTATCAGCTGCTTCAAATTTTCCTGCACGATCTTTAACAGCCGATGTAAACGCACCTTTTACGTGACCGAATAATTCGCTTTCGATCAGCTCTGAAGGAATCGCCGCACAGTTTACTTCAATCAAAGGAAATTGTGCCCGGTTGCTTTTTTCGTGCAGGTTATGTGCCACCAATTCTTTTCCCGTTCCGTTTGGTCCGGTAATTAAAACGCGTGCTTCAGTTTCGGCAACCTTATCAACCATATCCTTAATTTGCTGAATAGGCTGGCTTTCACCAATCATCTGGTAAATTTTACTGACCTTCTTTTTTAGTCTTTTGTTTTCAACCACCAGCAATTTATTGTCAAGTGCATTGCGAACAGTGGTTAACAATCTATTTAAATCGGGGGGTTTCGATATATAATCAAACGCACCCAAACGCATCGTATTTACAGCAGTTTCCAAATCGCCATGACCCGAAATCATAATAAAAGGGGTTTCAGGTTTGATTTTTTTAGCTTCCTGCAAAACCTCTTCACCGTCTTTTTTAGGCATCTTTATATCGCAGATGACCAAATCAAAATCTTCTGCCTTTATTTTTTCTAAGCCTTCTTCACCATCGGCTGCTTCAAAAACTACATACTGATCGTTTTCTTCTGCCAATATTTTAGACAATACCCTGCGAATGGAAGCCTCGTCTTCTATAATTAAAATTTTAGCCATACTTAATATTTAAGCCATTTTAAAAGTTCTTTCCAGGTTGGTTTTTTGCCGTACATTAAAATACCTACGCGATAAATTTTTGACGCTACCCACACAATAGCTATAAAGGTAGCAAATAAAAGTGCAATTGAAAGTGCAATTTCGTAAAACGGTACGCCAAACGGAATGCGCATTAACATAACAATTGGTGAGGTAAACGGTATCATGGAAAAAATGGTTGCCACGGTTCCGTGGGGTTCGTTCATTACCGTAAAAAAACCAATGTAAACACCTAACATTAACGGCATGATCACCGGAAACATAAACTGCTGGGTGTCGGTTTCATTATCAACCGCTGCACCAATTGCTGCGTATAACGAGCTGTATAAAAAGTATCCGCCAATGAAATAAATTAAGAAGTAAACTGCCATACTTAACAACGGAAGTTTTAAAAACTCGGTAAAATATAGTTTAACATCAACCATTTTAGCGGATTCCATCGCCATTTCTGTAGTCGGACTTGATGTATTTAAACCAAAAACCATATTTGCTACAACCAATAAAATACAACCAACAACTGCCCAGATTACAAACTGAAAAATACCTGCCAAAGTGGTACCGATGATTTTACCCATCATTAGCTGGATTGGTTTGATGGATGAAATGATGATTTCTATAATACGGCTCGTTTTTTCTTCAATTACGCTGCGCATGACCATATTTCCGTAAATAATAATGAACATCATGATTAAATAGCCAAAAACAGATCCAATACCTACCTTCATTTCATTTAAGCCTTTAACGGTTTCTTCACCCGAAGCTTTGGTTAAATGCATGGTAACATCAATTTTAGATTTATCTAACAAAACAGTATCAACACCCTGAGTACTCAAACTTTTACGAAGTAATTTTTCTGATAGTATTGATTCTACGCTTGCAATAAATCCTAAACTGGGGCTGTCTTCTGATACATATTCGATTGCTTTTTCGTAGTCTTTTAAATTATCTTTTTGGGGAATGAACAACACCCCTTCATAATTTGCCTGCGAAACGCTGTCTTTTAAAAGTTTAGGATCTATTTTAGAAACATCGTGGTATTTATAACTTTCGCTGTTTTTAAATTCGCTTACAAACATTCCCGTTTCATCATGTATCCCAATATGTTTTACTTCGGTTTTCATGGAACTTAAATAGCCGATCAATGCCGCAACTGCTACAAAAATAATCGGACTTACAAAGGTCATTACAATAAATGATTTATTTCGAACTTTAGAAATAAACTCTCTTTTTATGATTAAAGATAGAACGCCCATTTAGTTGTTAGTTACGGTTTGAATAAAAATGTCATTAATGCTCGGAATTTTCTCTGAAAAATGAGTTACTTGTCCAAACGACAGCACATCATTCAATAATTCGTTGGCAAATTTGTCGTTTAATTTTACTGATAATTTTAATTCGTTATCTAACGATTTAAAAAAAGTATCTTCGATTTGATATTTGGTATTTAAAAATTCCTTCAACTCTTTTGGATTTTGGGCATTTATCCCTAAATCAAACGTATTTGATCGGTATTGTTTTTTAATATCAACCAAAGAACCATCTAACAATTTCTCTGATTTGTGTATAAGGGCAATTTCATCGCATAATTCTTCTACACTTTCCATACGGTGCGTTGAAAAAATAATGGTACTGCCTTTTTGTTTTAACTCTAAAATTTCATCTTTAATAATGTTTGCATTCACAGGATCAAACCCAGAGAAAGGCTCATCGAATATCAGCAATTTAGGTTGATGCAAAACGGTAACCACAAACTGTATTTTTTGTGCCATTCCTTTTGAAAGTTCCTGGATTTTTTTATCCCACCAATCGCCAATTTCCAATTTATCAAACCAATATTTCAGCTGCTTTTTGGCTTCTTGTTTAGAAATTCCTTTTAATTGTGCAAGATACAAAGCCTGCTCGCCTACTTTCATGCTTTTATATAATCCGCGTTCTTCGGGCATGTAACCAATATACTTTACATGGCTTGGGTTTAATTTTTCACCGTTTAGTAACACTTCACCACTATCGGGAAACGTAATTTGATTGATAATACGAATAAGGGAAGTTTTGCCTGCACCGTTAGGACCCAGCAGCCCAAAAATACTGCCTTGGGGTATGGCTAAAGATATGTTGTTTAAAGCGGTTTTTTCGCCATACTTTTTTACAACATTATTTACCTGTAATATTGGTTTCATAGTTTAAACTAAATAAAATAGTTACAAAGATACAAAGTAGCTAAAAAAAACCCATCCTTGTTTGCACAAGGATGGGAAAAATTGCTATGAAAAAGAAAATCCACCGTTTTATAAGTGTAACACAAACTTACAATATTTTTTTGTATTACGAAAACATTTCTTTTACTTTTTCAAAAAAACTTTTATCTCCTTTTTGAGGATGTGGTATAAAATTGTCGTCATTCTTCATTTTTTCGAAGAATTCTTTTTGTTCTTTTGTTAATTTTTTAGGTGTCCAAACGTTGATGTGTATTAGGAAATCGCCATTTCCGTAACCGTTTAAGCTTGGTAATCCTTTACCTTTAAGTCTTAAAATTTTTCCAGACTGAATGCCTTCATCAATTTTAATTCGAACCTTACCATTAACGGTATCTATTTCTTTTGATCCTCCTAAAGCAGCATCGGCAATATTCAGATATAAATCATAATGAATATTTTCGCCTTCACGTTTTAAAAATTCGTGTTCTATTTCTTCGATTACTACAATTAAATCACCAGGAATACTGTTTGCACCCGGAGCTTCATTTCCTTTACCGGAAACTTTTAACTGAATACCGTCTGAAACTCCTGCGGGAATTTTAATAGAAACGGTTTCCTCTGTTTGAATCATTCCTTCTGCATCTGCACCTTGGGGTTTATGATCTAAAATTTGCCCCGAACCTTGGCAGGTTGGACACGGAGAAGAGGTTTGCATACGACCCAAAATAGTATTCTGAACACGCATTACCTGCCCCGAACCATTACATGTACTACATGTTTTGTATGTTACACCACTTGCCTGAACTTTGCGCTTAACCTTAACTTTTTTCTCTACACCGTTTGCAATATCTTCTAAAGTAAGCTTTACTTTAATACGCAGGCTAGAACCTTTTACACGACGTGAACCGCCACCGCCTCCAAAACCGCCGAAGCCTCCAAAACCGCCACCGAAGATATCACCAAACTGGCTAAAAATATCTTCCATGTTGTTAAAGCCGCCTCCGCCAAAGCCTCCACCGCCTTCAAAAGCAGCATGACCATACTGATCATAACGGGCTTTTTTATCGGGATCGCTTAAAACCTCGTAAGCTTCTGCAGCTAATTTAAAATTTTCTTCGGCTGCTTTATCTCCTGGGTTTTTATCCGGGTGAAATTCAATTGCTTTTTTACGGTATGCTTTTTTAATAGCACTTGCGTCGGCACTTTTATCTATACCTAATATTTCGTAATAATCTTTCTTCATTTTGGTTTATTATTGACCGATAACAACTTTTGGGAAACGAATGATTTTATCGCCTAACTTGTATCCTTTTTCTATAACATCAACTACTTTTCCTTTAAGATCATCGCCTGCAGGAATTTGTGTTATTGCTTCTGCAATGTCTGCATCAAATGCATCGCCTTTATTAATCTCTACTAAACTTAATCCTTTTGTTGACAAGTTGTCACGAAGTTTGGTTGAAATTAAATTAAACCCTGTCAGATGTTCACTATCACCTAACGTTTCCATTTGGGTAATTGCTCTGTCAAAATCATCTAAAATAGGTAAAACACTTTTCATAACATCTTCATTTGCAGTAGCAAATAATTCCAGGCGCTCACGTGCAGTTCGCTTTCTAAAATTTTCAAACTCTGCAAACAACCTTAAAAACTTATCTTTTTCGTTTGCTAATTGCTCTTCCAACAGTTCTTTATCTGATAAGTTATTTGCCGATTCTATATTTTCGCTATTTTGTTCCTGCTCTGTGTTTTGCAGTATATCTTGATCTTTTAATTCTTCGTTTTCCATTTTTATTGATGTTTAACTAATCACTTACTTAACAAAATTAAAGCCATTGTTTATTTTTGGACAAATTGTCAGTAAGCTTTAAATTAACCTATATTAAGAAATAACTTTGTAACGTGTTTTTTTATTTTGAAATAAAGAATTTAGATATATTTGCATAAATAAATATTTATAATTATGAAAAAAAATGTATTTGCACTGGTTGCTTTAGCAGCTTTATCATTAACTGCATGTAAAAAAGAAAACACAACTGTTGAAACAGATGCTGTTGAAACTACTACACAAACAGCTGACGCTGTAACATATAATGCTAATGTTGCTGAATCTAAAATTGACTGGGTTGGCGGTAAAGTTTCTGGTGATAATCATACGGGAACAATTGCTTTAACAGACGGACAGGTTTTTGTAACAAATAATGCTGTTACAGGTGGTAAATTTACAATTGATATGAATTCGATTGTCGTTACTGATATTACCGATGCTGATAAGAAAGCCGGTTTAGAAGGACACTTAAAAGGTGCTACTGCTGAAAATGCGGATCATTTCTTTAACGTATCTAAATTTCCAACGGCTTCTTTTGAAATTACTAAAGTTACAGAAGAAAACGGTAAACAAATGGTTGAAGGTAACTTAACAATTAAAGAAGCTACTCACGGAATTAAATTCCCAGCTATGGTTACTGTTACTGATGCTGATGTTACTATAGCTTCTGACGAGTTTGAAATTGACAGAACTAAATGGGCTGTTAACTACAACTCTGGATCTGTTGTTAAAGATTTAGCTGGTGATAAAGTTATTAACGATAACATTAAATTGAAAATTGCTGTTAAAGCAACAAAATAATCAGTTTAAAATATCTAATAATAAAAATCCCGAAAGTAACTTTCGGGATTTTTTGTGTTATATCGTAAAAAACTATTGTTCTTTTAAAGCTTCTTTAATTCGTTTGAATGCTTCAATTAAAATAGTTTCACTTGTTGCATAAGACAAACGAATACAGTTCGGATTACCAAAAGCATCACCAGTTACAGTTGCAACGTTGGCATATTCTAACAAATACAATGCTAAATCATCGGCATTATTGATTAATACTCCGTTTATAGTTTTACCAAAATAGTACGAAACATCCGGGAAAACATAAAAAGCACCTTCTGGTACATTCACTTCAAATCCTTTAATATCGTTTACTAAATGCAAAACCAAATCTCTGCGTTTATGGAAAGCTTCAACCATATACCCAATTTCTGAAGGATCTGCCTCTAAAGCTGCAATGGTTGCACGTTGCGCAATGGAGTTTGCACCACTTGTAACCTGCCCCTGTAATTTGGTACATGCTTTTGCAATAAATTCCGGAGCGCCAATGTAACCAATTCTCCAACCGGTCATTGCAAAGGCTTTCGCCACACCGTTTACAGTAATTGTTCTTTCAAACATTCCCGGAATTGATCCGATACTGCAAAAACTTCCCGAAAAATTAATATGCTCGTATATTTCATCAGAGACCACATAAATATTTTCATGATTCTTTAAAACATCTGCCAATGCGGTTAGTTCTTCTCTATTGTAAACTGACCCCGAAGGATTACAAGGCGAACTAAACCACATCATTTTTGTTTTTGGTGTGATTGCCTGCTGAAGCTGATATGGAGTAATTTTAAAATCAGACGCTACTGATGTTGGCACAACAACCGGAATTCCACCTGCCATTTTAATAATTTCGTAATAACTTACCCAATAAGGTGCCGGAAGAATAACCTCGTCACCTTCGTTAATCATTGCTTGTGCGATGTTATATAAAGATTGCTTAGCACCTGTAGAAACCACAATATTTGCGGGCTGATAATTTAAGCCGTTATCACGTTGAAATTTTGTTACAATTGCCTGTTTAAGTTCTAAATAACCATCAACTGGGGGATAATTACTCCAGTTTTCGTCAATTGCCGTTTTTGCAGCCTCTTTAATAAAATCGGGAGTGTTAAAATCGGGTTCTCCTAAACTTAAACTGATAATATCTTTACCTAAAGCAGTTAATTCGCGTGCTTTTGCAGCCATTGCCAAGGTTTGCGAAACAGATAAATTATTAATTCTATCTGACAAATGTTGTGCGCTCATTTATTTGTAATTTATGCAACCAAAGGTAAC
>JBEBXJ010000057.1:0-15201 GCA_040391685.1 Paenimyroides baculatum | reverse complement strand
GACGGATCTACAATAGGATCGGCTTTTTTACGTAAAAACGCAACCATATCGCCGTTTTGTTCTTTATATGCTTTTGCAATATCTTTAACGCTTGGACCTATAACTTTTTTATCTACTTTATGACAAGAAAAACAAGCTGCTTTGTTACTTTCAAACAACTCTTTTCCGTCTGCAATCAGTTGATCTTCCGGACTTAAAGCTTCAGCTACATTTTCCGGATACAGTGCTTCTTTTTTTTCTTCTTTTTTACCGCAAGAGGTAAGTGTTATGGTTGATAAAATACCAAAAAATAATATTTTTTTCATTGTTAGTAGTTTTGCATAAAGGTACAGAAATAGAAGTATTTGCACCAAATTAACTGAATGTACTAACGAATTTTAACTATTGTTGCGAAGGAAAATAGCCGCTTCTTTCGCAAAATACGTCGAAATCAAACTTGCTCCGGCCCGTTTAATACACATTAATTGTTCCATCATTATTTTATCATGATCAAGCCAGCCTTTTTCGGCAGCTGCTTTAATCATTGCGTATTCACCCGAAACATGGTAAACAGCGACAGGGACATTAACTGCATCTTTAACTTCGCGAACGATATCCAAATAAGCTGTACCTGGTTTTACCATTACCATATCTGCACCTTCTTCGGCATCCCAAACCGCTTCTTTAATGGCTTCTATTCGGTTTGCATAATCCATTTGATAGGTCTTTTTGTCTTTAGGTACTTCGACTGGCTCAGCAACCACTTCTTCGATTTCCTTTGGAGCGGAATCCAACGCATCACGGAATGGTCCATAAAAAGCCGAGGCATATTTGGCGGAATAGCTCATAATACCTACGTTGATAAATCCAGCAGCATCTAATCCTTCACGTAAACGTAAAACTCTACCGTCCATCATATCGCTTGGTGCCACAAAATCTGCACCGGCTTCGGCATGCGAAACCGCCATTTTTACTAAAGCATTTACGGTAGAATCGTTTTCAATGTCGCCATTTTTTATGATACCATCGTGACCATATATTGAATACGGATCTAAAGCAACATCGGGCATTACAATCATTTGTGGAACTGCAGCTTTAATGGCACGAATGGCACGCTGCATCAATCCATCAGTATTCCATGCTTCTTTACCTGTATTGTCTTTAAGATCGTCGCTTACCTTAACGTAAATATTAACCGCACGAATTCCTAGATCATATAATTCCTGAACTTCTTTTACTGTTAAGTCAATAGAGCGACGAAAAATTCCTGGCATGGACGGAATTTCGATTTGTTGGTTTTCTCCCTCGCAGACAAACATCGGGAACATAAAATCTGCCGGACTTAAACTTGTTTCACGAACTAAACTTCTAATGGATTCATTTTGTCTTAATCTTCTACCTCTGTGTAATGGGAACATAAGTTTTTGTTTTTTAGCTGTCAGCTATCGGAAATCAGCTGTCAGAATTTAGCTTATTTATTAATGCGTGGAGCATTTTTCGTATTTCTTGAACTTTTTCAATCAGAATTTCTCCTTTTGAATGTTCTAAAAATCCTAAATCAGAACTTAAAATTATTTGATATTCCAACTCATTTGCTGAACCATAGGCAATAGTTAGGAATCTTGAAAATCTTTATTGGTAAATCTACCCGCACCTTCAGCAATATTGGTAGGAATAGAGCTTGAAGACCTTTTCATCTGGCTTGTTAAAGCGAAAAGCTCTTCTTTTGGAAAATTTTTCAACTCTTTGTATATTTCTAAAGTCAATTGATGAGATCTGTCCCAAACCTGTAATTTCTTATAATCTCTCATAACATTTATTTTTATAGCTGTCAGTTGTCAGAAATCAGGTTTCAGTAATCTGACTACTGATAGCTGATTTCTGAAATCTCATTGCTTACAGCCAATTTATCGGTTTCTTCAACACCTCAACCAACTTCTCCTCCTCACTTCCAACTTCCGGCTGATAATCATACACCCATTGCACGTGTGGTGGCAGACTCATTAAAATTGATTCGATACGACCGTTGGTTTTTAATCCGAAAATAGTTCCTTTATCATGAACCAGATTAAATTCTACATAACGACCCCGACGGATTTCCTGCCAGGTTCTGTTGGCATCGGTATAAGGTAAATCTTTACGTTTTTCTACAATCGGAACATAAGAGTCTAAAAAGCTGTTTCCGATTTCGGTTACAAAATCGTACCAATTTTCCATTGACATTTGCTTCGTCTGTTCGCTATCGCTCGAGCCATCGGTTTCCACCAAATGGTCAAAGAATAAACCGCCGATTCCGCGTGCTTCGTTACGGTGTGCATTCCAGAAATATTCGTCACATATTTTTTTGTATTTCGGGTAAAACTCGGGATTGTGCTTGTCGCATGCCGTTTTACAAACCTGATGAAAATATTGTGCGTCTTCCTCAAACAGATAATAAGGCGTTAAATCCTGTCCGCCTCCAAACCACGAATTGACTTTATTTCCTTGTTTATCATACATTTCAAAATACCGCCAATTTGCGTGAACCGTTGGAACCATTGGATTTTTTGGATGGATAACCAAACTCAATCCACAGGCAAAGAAATCTACATCGCCTACATTAAACGCTTTTTGCATTGTTTCGGGCAACGCTCCGTGAACCGCCGAAATATTAACTCCGCCTTTTTCAAAAACTGCTCCGTTTTCAATCACACGTGTTCTTCCGCCACCGCCTTCGGGACGCTCCCATAAATCTTCACGGAATTTTGCAACTCCGTCAACTTCTTCTAATTTAGAAGTTATGGTGTCTTGTAACTGTTGTATGTAACTATAGAATTTATCTTTCATTTGTTGTGTTAGATTTTGAATTAAGTTAAAGATATATACAATAAAAAAGCTCCAAATAAAAATCCAAGTATTATATACGGAATTGCAATAAACTCAAAATCGGTATTGTATCTATGTTTTGTTATTTTGTTTGTAATTGCAACAATAATTAAACAAAAAGGTGTTAATAAAAGAGCCGAAATAATCAGAACTATATCAACAAAAACTTCACCACATAAGTTACCTGGTTTTCTGGATAGAACAAATACAACAGCAAATATTAGCCAAAATAAATTGACTAATAATATGGGGAAGTTATATTTATTCTGAGCTTTTATCATTACAATTTCCCGATCTTATTCATAATCTCAAACGAGAACATTTTACTTTCGTTTTGTATGAACTGATACAAATGCTTGGCACGTTCTTTTAGCAATTGATTGGGCTGTTTTGCCTCGAAACTGACCAAAATATCCGCCAGTTTCTCCATGTGTTCCCATGGAAATTGCAAATCTATCAATTGCGTAAAAAACAAATTTTCTTCCTTTTCCAGAACATCGCTTTTAGATAATCCGGTTTCTTCTAAAGTTGTCCAAAAAGCAGCTTCATTCCAGTTTTCGGGTACAAACGTAATTCCCGAAAGTTTTTGCAAAATGGAATTTAAGCGTTGTTGTATTTCGTCTTTTTTACTTGTGAGCATGTTTCTTAGTATTATTATCTATTGGCTACGTCACTTCGAGTAGATTTTTGGTAAAAAATCGTATCGAGAAGTTCTCGATACACTCCGTTTCACTTCGCTACTCGAACTGACGAGTTTGTATTAAATTTTATTACCTCACAATTACCAAAATTTATTAGCCTTGATTATTTTGAAGGGTATTCTTTCACTGCATCAATAAATGCTTTGGCATGATCTACCGGAATGTTTGGTAAAATACCATGTCCTAAATTCACAATGTACTTATCTTTACCAAACTCATCAATCATTTCATGAACCATTTTTTTTATGGTTGGTATTGGGGAAAACAATCTCGACGGGTCAAAATTACCTTGCAATGTAATGTTCCCACCTGAAAGATAGCGTGCGTTTCTTGCCGAACACGTCCAATCAACTCCCAATGCCGATGCTTTAGATTTTGCCATGTCGCCCATAGCAAACCAACAGCCTTTTCCAAAAACAATAACCGGAATTTCGTCTGCTAATGCATCAACAATCTGGTTGATGTATTTCCAAGAAAACTCTTGATAATCTGCAGGAGAAAGCATTCCACCCCACGAATCAAAAACTTGAATGGCATTACAACCTGCCTTTACTTTTTGTTTTAAATATAAAATGGTTGTATCGGTAATTTTTTGAAGTAATGAATGAGCAGCAACCGGGTTTGAAAAACAAAATACTTTTGCCTGATCAAACGATTTTGAACCTTTGCCTTCTACCGCGTAGCAGAAAATAGTCCAGGGCGAACCCGCAAAGCCAATCAGCGGCACCTCATCGTTCAACATTTCTTTAGTCAGCTTAATTGCATCCATAACGTAACCAAGCGTTTCTTGGATATTTGGAACAAAAACCTGGTTAACCTGTTCCATTGTCCGGATCGGGTTAGGAATAATTGGACCAATATTATCTTTTAATTCCACATGAATTCCCATTGCGCGGGGTACTACCAAAATATCCGAAAATAAAATAGCAGCGTCAGGCTTTACAATTCTAATAGGTTGTACCGTAATTTCGGCAGCTAATTCAGGAGTTTCACAACGTGTAAAGAAATTATATTTTTCACGAAGTGCACGAAATTCAGGTAAATATCTGCCTGCTTGGCGCATCATCCAAACCGGTGGTCTTTCAACCGTTTCTCCTTTTAATGCTCTTAAAAATAAATCGTTTTTTATCATAGTTATTAGTTTACAGTTCACAGCTTTCAGTGAACGTCTTTTTTTGTTCTTTGTCATTCCGAGGAACGAGGAATCTATCCGATTATCAAAAGATTGCTTCGCCAGCTCGGGTCTTCACTCCATTTCAGAACTTCGTTCGCAAATTTCAAAACAAAGCAATGCTTTACTTTTCATTTGTGTTCAGAATGACAATATTGTTTGTTATTATAATAATTGATACATTGAATAATCACATTTTCAACCGTTTGCTGATTTGCAATTGCAATATTTTCTGTAATACCCTTCAGTGCGTCGGCGGTTGTGGTACCAATGCAAAAACACATTTGATTGGTAATCGTATTTTGTTTTAAATAACTTTTAACTCCCGAGGGACTGAAAAAAAGTAATCCGTTTGTTTTACGTTCAATTTTTACAGATGATTCGTTATTTTGATACACCACATATTCATCAAAACAGATATTAGCTTGATTTAGTACTTCGGGCAAAATCTCTCTGCGTAGATTACCTACAAAAAAAGCGATATGTTCGTTAATGTATTTTTCTTGAATAATCGGTGCTAGTTTCTGTGCGTATTCTTCTGTTTCCAAAACTTTAAAACCGTTATCTTCTAAAAGTTCTCTGGTTTTATATCCTACACAAATTGCCGGAATGTTCTTTAAATCATTTGCTTTTTCATTTTTTAGCACACTTTCTACAGCATTTTGAGAAGTAAACAACAATAAAGTCGGTATTTGTTTAAGTTGAAAAGCAAGTAATGAAATCTTTATAAAATCTGCTTCAATCACAGAAAAACCGGCATTCAGCAAAAAACTTTTCTGATTGCTTTTGAGTTTTTTTGTCGATAAAATGCAGATTTCTTTTTTCAATTTAATAGTTAATTTTAAATATTCAACAAATACAAATCAGTTATTATTCTTTGCATTAATGATGTGTTGCAAATGGTGATTGCAATGCCAAGCATAAATACCAATATTGATTTTTAATGAAATTAATTCATTAGATTCTGGATGCTCGAACTTATTTTCAAGTTGATTTTCTGAAAGGTTTTTCAATAAATAACTCCACCTTTCGTGAATTCCCTCCAATATTTTTAAAGAACTTTCAATTGGAAAATCTTTTGAGTCTGGTAATTCTGCCCATAAGTTTTCTAAATATGGTTTTATAACAGGAGTATTTTCTGTCAATGCAAGTTTGAATCTTACAAAACTATTCAAATGACTATCAGCACAATGATTTACAACCTGTTTTATAGTCCAACCATTCGGTCTATATTGTTTTTGTAATTCTTTTTCGTTTAGATTTTGTACTTCTTGCAACAATTTTCGTGGAAAATCTTCAATAATATTAATCCAATTCTCTATTTGTATTTGGTCAATTTTTTCCGGCAATTGGAATTTTCCTATGGGAAACTTCAAAGATTCAATATTTGTTTCCATTTTATTTCTTCAGTTTTTCTTTCAATTCCTTCATCAATTGATCTCCTCCGTTTTCTAAAATTTCCTTTGCTGCGAAAAAGCCTAACTTTTTCCATTCTTCAATGGGAACATTTTTTTCTATTTCAAACTTTTGTTTTCCGTCTAATGACAATAAAACACCTTTAAAATGCAATGTATCATCGTGTTCGTTGTAACGTGCAAGTGCACCGATTGGGGCAGTACAACCACCTTCTAATGTGCGTAAAAACTGACGTTCTATTTGTGTAGTTATTTCAGTTTCTATATCGTTTAATTGTGCTACGGCATCTAAAACAAAATCATCATTTTCCATTGCTACAACAAGCATTGCTCCTTGAGCTGGTGCAGGAACCATCCAATCTAAATTGATAAATTCCGATGGTTTTAAATTTATTCTTTCTAAACCGGCAGCTGCAAAAATAGCAGCGTTCCAAGAATTGTCTTTTAATTTTTGCATGCGGGTATTTACATTTCCACGCAAATCTTCCGTTTTATGGTTTGGATATTTATTTAGCCATTGTGCTTTTCTGCGAAGCGAACCTGTAGCAATTGTTCCGCTGGTTTCCAAAAAATCTAACGAACCTTTATGAACCAAAATATCTAAAACATTGGCACGTTTTAAAACAGCTGCCTGAACAATTCCTTGTGGCAAGGCAGTAGGCACGTCTTTCATTGAATGTACGGCGATATCAACCTTGCCCGAAATCATGGCTACATCTAATGTTTTTGTAAAAATTCCGGTAATGCCTAATTCGTATAAAGGTTTGTCTAAAATAATGTCTCCGTCTGCTTTTACAGCTACAATTTCAGTTTTGTAGCCTAAATCATTCAATTTTTTTGATACGGTATTGGCCTGCCACAATGCTAACTCACTATCGCGGGTTCCAATTTTAATTATTTTGCTCATTTTGAAATTGCTTCTAATTGAAAAACTTTTTCGATCCATTCAATGCTTTCATCAACCTCTGTTTCTTCGGATTTCAGATGATTTGCAAAATGTGTGGTGATTTTCTGAATAAGGCGCGTGGTGATTAAATTTGCGTGATCTTCGTCAAAGTTTTGTATTTTCTTTTTGTGGTATTTTAATTCGGTTTCCTTGATTTCTTCCAATTTTGCTTTTAGCGCGTGAATGGTTGGTGCAAATTTCCGAGCCTGTGTCCAAGTGAGGAATTCATGTTTTACCTCATCGATAATCGCCATTGCCTGTGGCACATACTGTTTGCGTTTAGACAAAGTATCATCGGTCATTTGCGACAATTGATCTAAATGAACCAAACTAACACCGGCAACATCCAACACATTTTCGCTCACGTTTTTAGGAATCGATAAATCTAAAATCAACAATGGTTTTTTAAGGTTCAACAACTCTTTATCTATTGTAGGATTTTGCGCGCCGGTTGCAACAATCAATACATCTGTATTTTGAATTTCGGCTTGTAAATCGGCATAATCTTTTACAATTAAATTGAACTTACCTGCAATTTTCTGCGCTTTGTCTTTGGTGCGGTTTATTAAAGTAATCTGATTGTTTTTGGTATGTTTTACAAGGTTTTCACAGGTATTTCTGCCGATCTTTCCCGTTCCGAAAAGCAGAATATTCTTTCTGTTAATATCTGCTACATTATTTAAGATGTAATGAACCGAAGCAAATGATACCGAAGTGGCACCGGTGCTGATCTCGGTTTCGTTCTTGATACGTTTGCTTGCCTGAATAACCGAATTTACCAAACGTTCAAAATAATTGTTAGTTAATCCTTTTTCACGGGCTGCAATAAAACCCGTTTTAACCTGACTTATAATTTCAAAATCGCCCAGAATCTGACTGTCCATTCCTGTTCCTACCTTAAAAAGATGCGAAACAGCCTCGTTATTTTTATGAACATAAGCTACCTGCTGAAAATCTTCTACAGTACCATTACTGTGCTTGCATAATAAGGAAATCAGTTGAAAAGGATGTTCTGCAAAACCGTAAAGTTCGGTTCTGTTACAAGTAGAAATAGCAATTAAAGACGAAATCCCTTCCAAACGGGCATCGTCCAATAAATTCGATTTCGCCTGATCGCTCAAACTGAATTTACCACGAGTTTCCGCATCGGCTTTCTTATAATTTAAACCCACTACATAAAAATGCGATGGTTTTATATTGTTGTTGTTGTTCATTATTTAGTTTCACTAATAAAGCTTCACAAATTTAAAGGCAATAGTTTAATTAAAATAACGCTGTAAGGACTAATTATATCGCCCAATTACATTTTACTTTTTCTTTGCGTTATTTTTTCAAAAAAGCCTTATATTTGCTGACGTTAAAGATTTTTATTGAATTGATATTTAGAACAATTCTAAATAGATTGTATGTTAAATTTCAAATCAATAAAAAAATAAAAACAACGCTATGAGAACTCAGGAAGATGTTATTTTAGAAGATGATTTTATTTGCATTCGTTTAAAAAATGAATCTGATACTGTACAAGTTATCACAAAAGATTTAAGTAACGAAGTAATGCAGTTTCACTTTGTTCTAAAAGGGAATGGCAATTTTGTTTTTAACAACGGGGCTTATAACATACCGGTTAACGAAGAAAACAGCTTAACACTTTACAATCCGCAGCGGGGCTTGCCTATTCATTTAGAAGTTCATCCAAATTCGTGGATTATTTCCGTAATCATATCCATTAAAAAATTCCATAATCTATTTTCTACCGAAGCCGAGTTTATTCCTTTTTTAAACAAAGATGCGATCGACAGAAAGCATTACTCACAGGCTAACATCACGCCATCAATGTCGGTTGTATTGTATCAGATCATGAATTTCAACCTGCATTCATCCGTCAAAAAACTGTATTACAAAGCCAAAGTTTACGAATTATTAAGTCTGCTTTTTAACAAACCCGAAGGAACAGACGATGAAAGTTGTCCGTTTAAAACCGATGAAGAAGAAACAATGAAAATTAAACATGCCAAAGATATTTTGCTGAAAAATATGGCTGAACCTCCTACCCTTCAGGAACTGGCAGATGAAATTGGTTTGAACATCAAAAAACTGAAACAGGGCTTTAAACAAGTTTACGGCGATACGGTTTATGGATTTTTGTTCGACTATAAAATGGAATATGCCCGAAAACTGTTAGATAGCGGAACTTATAATGTAAACGAAGTTGGTAACCGTATTGGTTACAGCACTGCAAGTCATTTTATTGCAGCATTTAAAAAGAAATTCGGCACAACGCCTAAAAAATATTTAATGTCTTTAGTGACAAATTAATACCCTACAAAACATGAAAGGAGTTTTATTAGTTAATTTAGGATCACCCGATACCCCAACACCTGAAGCTGTTAAGCCTTATCTTGATGAATTTTTAATGGATAAATACGTGATAGATGTTCCGTATTTGCTGCGTGCTTTTTTGGTTCGTGGAATTATTTTAAGAAAACGTCCGGAAGAATCGGCACATGCCTATCAAAAAATTTGGTGGAAAGAAGGTTCACCCTTGATTGTTCTTTCTGAGAAAATGCACAAAAAAGTTGCTGAAAAAAGTAGTATTCCGGTTGAACTAGCCATGAGATACGGTAGTATGACTATTGAAAAAGGTCTTAAAAGATTACACGATAAAGGTGTTACAGATATACTGCTTTTTCCGCTGTACCCACAATATGCAATGGCTTCTACCCTGACTATCGAGGTTTTGGCAGAAAAAATCAGAAAAGAGAAATTTCCGCAAATGAAAATCACCAACTTTCCTGCTTTTTACAACAACCAAGATTACATTAACGTACTATCAAACTCCATTAGTGAGTATTTAAAAGATTTTGATTACGATCAATTGGTGTTTTCTTACCACGGAATTCCGGAGCGCCACGTTAGAAAAACTGATAAAACAAAATCGCACAAAAAATTTATTACCAACCAAATGTGTTGCGAAGTAGGTACGCCCGAAGCCGAGTTTTGTTACCGTACGCATTGTTATGAAACAACACGTTTAGTTGCTGAAAAATTACAGTTACCAGAAGATAAATACTGCGTTACTTTTCAATCGAGATTAGCTGGCGATAAATGGCTTGAACCTTATACGGATGTTGAAATTGACAATATGCCTGCCAAAGGAATTAAGAAAATTGCTGTTGTAACTCCCGCTTTTGTAACCGATTGTTTAGAAACACTTGAAGAAATTGCCATGCGTGCAAAAGAAGATTTCCAAGCAAAAGGTGGCGAAGAATTTCTTGCCATACCGTGCTTAAACGATGACGACAAATGGGTAGATACCGTGGCTTCGTGGATTAAAGATTGGGAAACGAATAACTAATTTATGTATCTATATTTAAAGGCACTACATATTATTTTTGTTGTTTGCTGGTTTGCCGGACTTTTTTACATTGTGCGCTTGTTTGTGTATTATGCCGAAGCACAGTTAAAATCGGATATTGAAAAAGAAATACTTTCTAACCAATACCAGATAATGACCAACAGGCTGTGGTACATTATTACATTTCCGGCGGCAGTTTTGGCAACCGTTTTTGGCGTGTGGATGCTTTTAGAAAATCCTGCATTGCTGCAAATGCCTTGGATGCACGTAAAACTACTTTTTATTGTACTTTTATGGCTGTATCACTTTAAATGTCAGCAGTTTGTAAAACAGATCAAAAATAGAAATCTTACAAAAACCGGTTCTTTTTTCAGAATCTGGAACGAAGGTGCTACTATTATACTTTTTTCAGTAGTATTTTTAGTAATTTTAAAAAGTGCCATCAACTGGATTTTTGGTGTAATCGGTATTTTTATATTGGCACTATTGTTGACTTTAGGCTTTAAATTCTATAAAAAAATGCGAGAGAAAAATTAAGGTAATTTATGGCGAAACCATTTAACATACAAAGCACTTCGTTACGTGTAAGAATTTTCATTGCCATGATTTTTCTTACTATTGTATCGTCGGTTTTAATTGCCATGGTTACCATTTATCAGTTTAAAAGAGAAGCACGAAATTACCACCAAGACCGGTTGATAAGGAAAGAAAATGCAGTGAACGAACATTTTAATTTTATTCTGCAAACCACCGATATTCCTGTTACCACCGAAAATCTCCCGCTTATTTTTAAGGATAAGATCTTTGAACTTTCATCTATTCACAACATACAGATCAATATTTACGATTTAAAGGGAAATCTTTTAATCACATCAAAAGGCAATTTTATTGTCGATAAAATAAACAACGAAGTTATATCGCCCAATATCCTGAAAATAATCGAAACCACAAGTACCAAACGCTTCATTGATTTACGAATTATCGACGGCGTAACGTACCGGTCTGCCTATAATTACATTAAAGACAACCAGTTTAAACCACTTGGAATTATCAGCATGCCGGTTGCCGAAGAAACATCGTATTACGATGCGCAGGTAAACAGTTTCTTTATCCTTTTTGCACAGATTTATCTTTTTATCATTATTCTGGCGATTATTTTGGCGTTTATTTTATCAAGCTATATTACCAAAACATTACAGTTTATCAGCGAACGTATTCAAAAAACGAACATCAACACAAGGAACGAAAAAATTAAGGTTGAAAACGCATCTTATGAAATTGAAACACTGATAAATTCGTACAACCAGATGGTTGATAAACTGGAAGAATCGGCAGATAAACTGGCTCAAAGTCAGCGGGAATTGGCTTGGCGCGAAATGGCAAAACAGGTGGCGCACGAGATTAAAAATCCGTTAACACCCATGAGGTTAACTGTACAAAGTTTTCAACGAAAATTCAACCCTGAAGATCCTAAGGTAAATGAAAAAATAAAAGATTTCTGTGAAACCATGGTCCAGCAAATAGATACCATGAGTGCGGTGGCATCGGCTTTTTCAAATTTTGCATCTATGCCTGCACAGCAAAATACTACGCTGAATGTGGTTAAAGTGGTTCAGCTTGCGTTGGATATTTTTAACGAAGATTTCATAAATTTTGAATCAACCGAAGAAGAAATCATTGCTATATTTGATCAGTCGCAAATTATCCGTATCATAAACAATCTTGTAAAAAATGCAATTGAAGGTATCCCTAATTATGAACCATTCCCGCGGATTTTAGTAAAGGTTGCAAGAGAAGGTCAATCGGTTTTAATAACCATTTCCGATAATGGATCAGGAATTCCGGAAGATATAAAAGAGAAGATATTCGAACCAAAATTTACCACAAAAACAAGCGGCATGGGACTTGGTTTGGCAATGATTAAAAACATGATTGAAAGCTACGGCGGATCCATCCGTTTTAAATCTGTTGTAAATAAAGGAACCACATTTTACGTTAAATTACCTATCACTAATTAAATTATAATATGATGTTTGAAAACATTTTAGTAGAAAAAAACAATGCGGTGGCAACCATTACAATTAACCGCCCAGCCAAACTTAATGCATTAAACAAAGCAACGATAGAAGAACTTCATAATGCTTTTAAACAATGCGAAACAGACAGTGAAATACGTGCAATTATTGTTACGGGTTCTGGCGAAAAAGCTTTTGTTGCCGGTGCAGACATATCGGAATTCGCAAATTTTAATGTTTCGGAAGGATCTGAATTAGCTCGAAAAGGACAAGAATTATTGTTTGATCTTGTAGAGAATTTACAAACCCCGGTTATTGCCGCAATAAACGGATTTGCTTTAGGTGGCGGATTAGAGTTAGCTATGGCATCACACATACGCATTGCATCAAACAATGCTAAAATGGGCTTGCCTGAAGTTACTTTAGGTGTAATTCCGGGGTATGGCGGCACACAGCGTTTACCTCAGCTGATCGGTAAAGGCAGAGCAAACGAGATGATTATGACGGCACAAATGATTGATGCGCCGACTGCATTGTCTTTTGGTTTGATAAACCACATGGTTTCGCAACCCGAATTGTTAGATAAAGCAAACGAACTGGCATTGAAAATCGCTAAAAATTCACCGGTTGCCATTACACAGGCAATTAAAGCGGTGAATGCTAATTTTAAAGACGGAATTAATGGTTTTAATACCGAAATTGATCGTTTTGGATATTGCTTTGGAACAGCCGATTTTAAAGAAGGAACAACTGCCTTTTTAGAAAAACGCAAAGCTGATTTTAAAGGGAATTAAATTTGATTATTACACAACACTTCTTGTAGTGAAACGTATCGAGAAGTCAATAGTTTTAAGTTCTCGACACGCTCGAACTGACGAGAATTTGGATTATTACATTTGCAATAAATGCAATGAACAATTTAAAAAACAAAAATCCTGTATTTTGCAATACAGGATTTTTTTATAAAACTAGATTAGTTATTCGTTTTCATTTTATCTAAGGTTTTGTTGTAACCTTCTTCTACATCTTTGCCTACTTTTTTAGCTTTTTCGCCTACTTTATCGGCACCTTCTTCAACTTTTTCTGCGGCGTTGTTAATACCGTCTTTAACATCGTTAGCAGCTTTGTTTACACCCGCTTTTATGTTTTCCCAAGAAGTTTTAGCTTCGTCACGAACTTTTACAGCAGCTGCTTCGGCTTTTTTATCTCCTTTTTCTACTGCTGCTTTCACATCTGCTTCGGCTTTGTCGTATTTCGCTTTTGCTTCATCCATTTCTGCCTGAACCGCGGGATCAACAGTTGTTTCTTCTGTAGTAACGGTTGTTTCAGTGGTTAATGTATCAACCGTTGTTTCGGTTACTGTAGTTGTTTCTTTTTTACAAGCTGTTACCGACAATAACCCAGCCGAAACAGCTATTAATAAAATGTTCTTTTTCATAATTTTTAAATTTTAATTTAAGTAAAGTTACAAAAAATAACAACAGAAGTCAATTTACTTACTTTTATAATCAGGTTTGTTATAGAAATTCATTTGTCTTTGAATGGCATTTTTTCTTCTTTCAATGTATCTTGAACCATTCTTAGCTTTATAAATTCGCGGATTAGGCAGAATAGCTGCAATGGAAGCTGCTTCTGATTTGGTAAGATTTTTTGCCGATTTATTAAACCAATGTTGAGAAGCAGCTTCTATGCCGTAAATACCGTTGCCCATTTCAATTGAGTTCAGATACACTTCCATAATGCGCTCTTTCCCCCACACTATTTCAATTAAAACCGTAAAATAAGCTTCCAATCCTTTTCGAAGGTAACTTCTGCCCGGCCATAGAAAAACGTTTTTAGCAGTTTGCTGGCTAATGGTACTTCCGCCTTTTACCCTTTTACCTTTTTGATTGTTTTTATAAGCTTTCTCAATTGCTTTTACATCGAAACCGTTGTGTGTGGTAAACTTACCATCTTCACTGGCAATGACCGCTTTTTGTATCGATATTCCCATGTTCTCAATACCGATCCAATCACGTTTCCAAACCACCTTTTCTTTAGTGGTAATTTGTTCAAATGTGCGAATAAACATAAGTGGAGTAAACGGTACGGGTACAAACTTAAACAGGATTACCAAACCAATACTTATTCCAAAAAAATACAGGATTAACTTACCTATGAATTTTAAAATTTTTTTAATCATAACGCATAAAAAAGGGATGTAAATATACATCCCTTTTTTTATTTTTTTTCTCTTTTATTTTTAATCAACTTAATTACAAACGGCACTGTTGTTATTAAAATAATAATTATTATAATGTGTTCAATATAGTGTGTTAAATCAAAACCGTAACTATCTAATAAAAAACGGTATAAATAATGACCGGCAAATATCAGCGAAAATGCCCATGCAACAGAACTAACAATGTTATAAAACAAAAACTTTTTAAATTCCATATTGGCAATACCCGCAATAATTGGCGTAAACGTACGAACAACAGGTAAAAAACGTGCAAAAATGATAGCTCTACCACCGTGTTTTTCAAAAAAAGCTTTGGATTCTAACAAATATTTCTTTTTAAATAAAAAACCATCTTCTTTTTGATATAAGTAGTTTCCGCTTTTAGATCCAAACCAGTATCCAAATAAATTTCCAATGATTCCGGCCAGCGCTACTAATGATGCTACCCCTAAAACGTTTAAAAAATCGCTTTCAATATCAACAATTTCGCTCATTAAAGCCTTGCTGTAAATTCCCGATAAAAACAGTAAACT
>JBEBXJ010000056.1:0-15417 GCA_040391685.1 Paenimyroides baculatum | reverse complement strand
ATAATTTCTTGCGTAAGTTTATGTAGATCAGATATATTCAAAATTGTTAATTTTAATACTACAAAAATAAGCTTTCTGTATAGTTTATGTATATTTGGTTATCAAAATTAATAGTTAAAAATGGCAAAAAAAATATCGAGTTTAGAAGATTTAGGCGGAATTGTTTTTTCTACGAATAAAGATTTCGAATTTGATCAGAATTTAGAAAAAGAAGAAACGTTAAGTCCAAATCAACAGCATTTAGAAGCACATTTAGATAAGAAAAACCGTGGCGGAAAAGTAGCTACGGTTATTAAAGGTTTTGTTGGATCTGCCGATGATTTAAAAACATTGGGAAAAGAATTAAAAACCCTTTGCGGAGTTGGCGGAAGTGCGAAAGACGGTGAAATTATCATTCAGGGAAACTTTCGCGATAAAATAATGGATTACCTGAAAAATAAAGGTTACAAAGTTAAAAGGGTAGGAGGTTGATATGGAAAAAATTAAAGATTCGGAACTGATTTTAAACCCCGACGGCAGTGTTTATCATTTAAATTTAAAACCGGAACATATTGCCCACGACATTATTTTTGTGGGCGATCAGGATAGAGTAGAATCCATAACGAAATATTTCGATTCGGTTGAATTTTCCACTCAAAAACGCGAGTTCAAAACACAAACTGGAACGTATAAAGGCAAACGGTTAACAGTAATTTCAACAGGAATCGGTCCTGATAATATTGACATCGTATTAAACGAATTAGATGCTTTGGTAAACATCGATTTTAAAACCAAAACACCTAAAACCAATTTAACCCGTTTAAATATTGTACGTATAGGAACATCGGGGTCGTTGCAAGCCGATATTCCTGTCGATTCTTTGTTGATGTCGGCATTCGCCATTGGTACCGATAATATGTTGCGAAGTTACAGTTTGGCAGATGCCACAAATCAATCAATAGAAAAAGCGTTTGTGACCCACACAAATTGGAATTTAAACAAAGGTTTGCCTTATGTTGTTTCTGCTGATAATGATTTGGTTAAAAAGTTTAAATCTGATACTGTTTTTGAAGGAATTACCGTTACAGCCGGCGGATTTTACGGAGCACAAGGTAGAGTTTTACGCTTAAAATTGAACGACGAATTATTGAACGATAAAATAGATTCGTTTGAATTCGAAGGTTTAAAAGCGACCAATTTAGAAATGGAAACCGCTGCAATTTACGGCTTATCGAAATTATTAGGTCATAAAGCACTTTCGTTAAACGCGATTGTTGCCAATCGTAAAAACGGAACTTTTAGCGAGAATCCCTACAAAACAATCGATGAATTGATCTGTTTTGCATTAAATAAAATTATTGAATAGATTTTTTTTACATGATCTTTTTTTGCGAATAAAAATCATTTCTTAAATTTTTGATTGATTTGTCAAAAATTTGTAATAAATATAAAATATTTTTTGATTAAGGTTTTGTTGTTTGTGTATTTGTTAAATTTGTAAGTCACGTAAACAGTAAATTTCTTAATTGAATTATGGATAGGATTTTATATAAAGATTATAACGATAAAGTAATGGCTGCCGATAAAGCAGCTTTATTAATTGAAAACAACAATGTAGTAGGTGCCAGCGGATTTACCAAAGCGGGCGACAGTAAATCGGTTTTGCCGGCATTTGCCAAACGCGCTGCTACTGAAGATGTTGCCATAACGTTGATTACAGGTGCATCTTTAGGTTATACAACCGATGCCGATTTGGCAGAAAACAACGCTTTAATCCGCAGAATGCCTTTTATGGCAGATCCGGCTTTGCGGAAATCAATTAACGATTATCGTTTAAAATACATCGACCAGCATTTAAGCGAAACGGTTGAACAGCTCATTTGCGGGCATATTGCACCGGTTGATGTAGCTATTATCGAAGCTTCGCTGATTGATGAGAACGGAAACATTATTCCAACAACTTCTATCGGAAATTCGGCTTTCTTTGCTTCACAGGCTAAAAAAATAATCATCGAAATCAATACCAAAATTCCTTTGACTTTTAAAGGAATACACGATTGTTCGGTACCAAATTCGTATCCGGATCGCGATGTCATCAACATTCAAACACCAATGGACCGAATAGGCGAACCGTTTATTAAGATCGATCCTGAAAAAGTAATTGCCGTTGTTTATACCGATATTACCGACCAGCCTGCAGTTATTGCCGATCCTGATGTGAAGACAACCGCCATATCAAACCATCTTTTAAACTTTTTTGAAAATGAAGTTAAAAAAGGAAAGTTGACTTACAGTTTACTGCCTTTACAAGCGGGAATTGGGAAAGTGGCAAATTCGGTTTTAATGGGATTTAAAAATTCTAAGTTTAAGAATTTAACCATGTATTCAGAGGTTTTGCAGGATTCTACTTTTGAATTGATTGATTCAGGAAACCTTGATTTTGCTTCAGGATCATCAATTACCGTTTCAGAAGGTTGTTATGATCGATTGATTAAGAATTTTGATGATTATAAGGATAAACTCATTCTGCGTCCGCAAAATATTTCGAATGCACCGGAAGTTGTACGTCGTTTGGGAATTATTGGAATTAATACAGCGATTGAATTCGATATTTACGGAAACGTAAATTCCACACATATTTCGGGCAGTAAAATGATGAATGGAATTGGTGGTTCGGGCGATTTTGCGCGAAATGCCTACTTAAGTATTTTTGTTTGCCCGTCGGCATCTAAAGACAACAATATTTCGCATGTGGTGCCAATGGTAACGCATCACGATCATACCGAACACGATGTTGATATTTTGGTTACAGATCAAGGTTTGGCGGATTTGAGGGGGTTAGCACCGCGCGAACGTGCAGAAGTTATTATAGAAAACTGTGTACACCCAGATTTTAAAGAAGAAATTCGCGATTACTTTACCCGTGCCTGCAACCAAATCGGTGGACAAACGCCACACATTTTAGAAGAAGCCTTTAAATTTCACAACCGTTTAAAACAAATCGGCTCAATGCAAAAACAAAAAACACTTGCTTAAGCAAGTGTTTTTTATTCATCTTCTGCGAATCGTGTAATTTCTCTTTCGTAAAATTCTGCAGCAAGATCAATCAGTCGGTCCATTTCTTCTTTTAACTCTATTTCTTCAGATTCGTCTAATTCTTCTAAAAATTCAATATCTTCTGTTTCCAGATCAATAATAAAACGCGGATATTCTAAATGAATTACAAATAAATTATCAGGAAAATCGGTATTATCGGCTAAAACAAATTTTGGTAAATCCATTGTTTAAATTTTAATGTTATTGTTAATGTATTTCTTTGACATGTAATTGAAGCGAAGATACGAAAAAATTGCTGCTACTGTTAAGCCGGCTAATAATCCGTACCAAATTCCTTCGGCTTTTAAAGGTGTGTATAATGCTAAATAAATGCACAATGGAAAACCGATTACCCAATAAGAAACAAAGGTAATGATCATTGGCAAATTAACATCTTGCAAGCCTCTTAATGCACCTAATGCGGTAACCTGGATTCCGTCTGATATCTGAAAAAAGGCAGCAATTAATAATAATTTTCCTGCGATAAGTATAACTTCCTGATTCATTAGTAATTGGTTAGGATCATTGTTGTTCAAGAAAAATAAAGGAATATAGTTATGGAAAATCACAAAAAACAATGCAAAACCAGAATACAGAATAAAGGTCATTAACATGATTGATTTTGCTACAGTTTCCATTTTTACATAATCTTTTAATCCTTTTTGGTTTCCAACGCGTATCATTGCAGCAACACTTAAGCCCGATGCAAACATAAAAGTCATTGATGCCATTGAAAGGGCAATTTGATTGGCAGCCTGTGCTTCTGTTCCTAACATTCCTGATATCCAAACGGCTCCTGTAAACAACGCAACTTCAAATAACGACTGCATGGAAGAAGGAATACCTATACCTGCAATGTATTTTGATGTTTTTAAATTGATTTCTTTAAAAAATATTTTTTCTAAATAAGGAGTAAAAACATCTAAACGATACATTACTACAATAAAGTAAATAAGCATTACAATACGTGAAATTAAGGTTCCGTAGGCAGCACCCATCATACCCATTTCGGGGAAAATCCACACACCATAAATCAGTAAATAGTTAAAAAGCACATTTACCAAATTGGCAATTATGGTGGCATGCATGGAATATTTTGTCTGTGATTTTCCGTCGGCAAACTGCTTAAATCCCTGATAAATAACTAACGGAATCAACGAAAGCGCTACAATATCCAGAAACGGTTTTGCCATTTGGGTAACATCGGTAGGCTGGTTCATTAAATCGATAAAAGGCTTAAAAAAATATAAAACGGTAAATAACATCAATCCCAAAACGGTACATAAAAAAACACCGTTTACAAAGATATTTCTACCTTTAAGTGTGTCATTTTCAGTATCTGATGCTGCTACCAAAGGTGTGATGGCGGTTGAAAATCCTACCCCTACCGATAGCGCTATAAACACAAAGCTGTTGGCAAGCGATGCCGCCGCTAATTCGGTAGCGCCAATTTTACCAACCATGATATTATCTACAATTCCAACAACGGTATGCCCCAGCATTGCTAAAATTATTGGGTAAGCCAGTTTAAAATTATAACCGAATTCTTGGGTGTATTTTTTAAGATTCATTAAATTTTTTTGCAAAGATATTTATATAATTAAGTATTGGCACAACAGTTGAATGTATCTTATTAAAAAAATAGAAATTATGAAAAAGATTTTTTTTATCGCTGTTGCAACTTTGTTTGTAGGTTCGGCAGCATTTAGTCAAACCGAATATAATAAGGGCTTTAGATTAGGATTTGGTTTAAACGGTGGATTTCCTACTGATAGTGCTTACGATGGCAGTATTGGAATTGATGCACGTTTACAATACGATTTTACTAAAAAAACCTCGTTAACACTAACGTCGGGTTATACCCATTTGTTTGCAGATACAGAAGAAGTCGGTTTTGTGCCTGCAAAACTGGGTTTTAAATATTTTCTTGGCAATCAGTTTTATGCAATGGGCGAAGCTGGTGCTGCTTTTGGTGTAAACGGAAATATTGACAACTCGTTAATTGTTGCACCCGTTTTTGGTTTTGCTAATAAGTTTTTAGATGCCAGTATACGTTACGAATATTACAGCGATTATGAAACCGATCAAATTGCACTGCGTTTGGCTTATGGTTTCAGTTTAAAGAAGAAAAAGTAGTATATTTGAAATAAAAAACAAAATGAAAACATTTTTAACAAGTGCTTTTGTTGTACTATTTAGTTTTGTTATGGTTTCTTGTAACTGTACAAAAAATTCGTTCAACACGCAAAAAGCAACATCTCAGGAAATAATGAGCACATTGAATAATACCGCTTGGGTTTTAAAAAGATTGGATATTCAAGACAGGGATTTTGTTCCAACAGAAGAACAAAAAGAACTCGTACTTTCTTTTGAAGAAAACAGATACGGTACCAGCGACGGCTGTAACGGTCAGGGTGGTGAATTTGAAGTAGAAGACAACAAAATCAGCTTTACCAAAGGAATGTCAACCATGCGTTATTGTGGTGATGAAATGAAACATCTAATTTATAGTGTTCCGTTTGGTACTGTAAAATCAATGGAAATTAAAAAAGACCAGTTACAGTTGTTTGATGCCAATAAAAAAGTAGTGGCTACCTATATTAGAAAAAAGTAAAATAAAATTTTATACAGTTTAAAAAGAGTTTGGTTTAATACTAAACTCTTTTTTTGTTACAACATAGTATGTATTCTTTGGTATTGATAATTTAAAGTGACTTTAAAAATTATAATATTAAGATGTATATTTGGAAGAGTTAACAATATAATATAAATGCAACCAAAACACTTTTCTGATTCAACACCTCAAAATGAAGTTGAACAAAATATATTAGACTTTCTGAAATATGAATTTAATTGCGAATTTTCAAAGAAAATAGATAATTTAAACTATCAACCAGATTTTTTTAATAAAGAAGAAAAAATAGTGGGTGAAATTTATACATCAGCTGACTTGAAAGGTTCCAGAAAACATAAAATAACTGCTGATTGTTTTAAATTGATTGCCATAGAAAAAGAATTAGGGGGTAATTATAAAAAGTATATTATAGTAGATGAAAACGTAAAGCGATCACTTGAGTCTGAAAGAGGGTGGAGAAAAAATGCCATGGAATTATTTGGTATAGAATTACGTGTTTTTAATATTAAAGAAGAAGATAAACAAAAACTTAGCGAGGCTCGAAAAAAGCAACAACAAGGAATGAAATTTTCGAAAGAAATAAACAAGTAAATAAAAATGGCAATAGATTTAAGAGAAATCTTAGTAATTGGTGTGTCTTCAAGAGCTTTATTTAATTTAGAGGTTGAAAATCAGGTTTTTAAAGATGAAGGGATAGAGCAGTATAGAAAATATCAGCAAGAAAATGAGGATGTGCCTTTAGAACCTGGTACAGCTTTTTTTCTGGTAAAGAGTCTATTAGAATTAAACAATCAGGCTTCAAAACGTATAGTTGAGGTTATCGTAATGTCTAGAAATAGTCCAGAAACAGGTGTCAGAATGTTAAATTCTATAAAGAAGCATAATCTAGATATTACTCGAGTAGCCCTTTCTGGAGGTGAACCTTTATCACCATATATAGAAGCTTTTGACATTGATTTATTTCTATCTAAAGATGAAATAGATGTACAGACGGTAATAGACTCAAAATCTTGTGCAGCTGCTTTAATTTATGCTCCTCCTACGGAATTTCAGGCAGAAAGTAGTATAGTGAAAATAGCTTTTGATGCTGATGCAGTTCTTTTTTCGGAAGATTCGGAGTATCGTTATAAAACAGAGGGGATGGAATCGTTTCATAAATTTGAATTAGAAAATGAAGATATCCCATTATTAGAAGGTCCCTTTGCTAACTTGTTAATAAAACTCTCAAAAATTCAAGAACATTTGCCTACCTCAATAGAACTTACACCTTTACGTTTAGCAATAGTTACAGCTCGTAATGCTCCTAGTCATATGAGAGTTATTAAAACTTTAAGAAAATGGGGAGTTTATGTTGATGAAGCATATTTTTTAGGAGGTTTGTCTAAAGATAAAGTGCTAAAGGCATTTGGTGCTCATATTTTCTTTGATGATCAGGATGTTCATCTGCAATCATCAAGTAAGTTTGTACCCTCTGGTAAAGTTCCATATTCTACCAATTCTATAATGAATAGTGTTGAGAATAAATTAAAATAACGATTTAAGGATTTATAAAAACAAAATTGACTGTTACTAACTTTATACCAAGATATGTTTAGACTCGTCACTTTGAGTAGCGTAACGAAGTGAAGTCTTTCGGCAAGTTCAAGACAGGCTTCGAGAAGTCTTTGAATTATAAGTTCTCGACAAGCTCGAACTGACGAAAATTTTAATTATATTCTGGTTTGGTATAAACTTCGTGATAATCATTAAAAACAAATAAATATTTATGTTTGAAAATAACACCGTTGAAATAGATCAAATTCCGCAGTATCAGGAAATTGAATTTTCTGCACTACATAACAATTACAAAAAAATTGTGCAGGTAAATACTATTTTTACTTTAATTATAGGAATTGTCGTTTGTTGCGCCTTATTCTTTTTAATTGATGAAATTGAGAAATTTTATGTAATTGTTCCAATCTTAATAATTACTATTTTCTTAGCGGTTTTTCCGTTAATATCATACAAAAAAAAGAAATACGCTTTTCGCAAGCACGATGTTTTGTTTAAAAAAGGATTGATTTTTAAATCAACTCATATTTCACCATACATTCGTTTGCAGCATGTGGTTATTAAACAAGGTTGGTACGCTAAAAAAATGGGTTTAGCAACGTTGGTTATGTACACAGCAGCAAACAATTTTTCTGATATTTCTATTCCGGGGCTTACATTAAAAGAAGCCGAAAGATGGAAAAGTTATTTAATGAACCGCATTCAAGAATTAAATGATGAATCAGAAGATCAGCTATAATTTTTCGGAAGCTAATAAACTAGATCGCAAAGCACTTTTTTTAGTTTTAGGTACAGCATTATGGACCGTTGCACGTGCCATCTGGCCTGTTTTAGCAATTATTCTTGTAAAACGCGAAATGAAAAGCTGGTATCTTTTCGCTGTAATTGGCGCAGTAATAATTTTAACTTTCGCAGCCAGGTTAATTAATTATTTTTATTTTTCGTACCAAGTAATTAACGATGAGTTGATTATAAAAAAAGGATGGCTGAATAAATCTACCACAGCAGTAAAACTAGACAAAATTCACGAGGTTAATCTAAATCAAAAGTTCATTCACAAGCTAATAGGTTTGTATGTAGTAAATGTTGATACCGCCGGAAGTTCTAAAACCGAAATTGAAATTAACGGTATCGATTTTAAAAAAGCCTTGGCGTTAAAAGACATTCTAACAACTACGGTTGATGAAACTCTTATTTTTTCTGAAACTGTGAATGAAGAATTTCAACTTGAAAATCAGTCAGAAGGAAATCAAACTCAAAAAATAAAGATTAGTTTAATAAGTTTGATAAAAATTGGATTAACGCGAAATTATTTACAGACTTTTGGATTAATAATAGCATTTTCATTTCAGATTATCGATCAGTTACAAGATTTTTTCTATGAGGATGATGCTTCTGTTTACGATGATATTTTTAAAAATTCGTATCAAGAATATTTAAGCGTTTTAGGAATCGTCTTGTTTTTTGGATTGATTATTTTGGTTGTTGTTTTTAATTTGATACGTACGTTGATTACTTATTTTAATTATCAAATAAGCCTGAAAGACAAACATGTTACGGCATCTTACGGCTTAACAGATTCTCATTTAATATCAGTTCCGTCAAACAAAGTTCAAATGTTTCAATTTCAGCAGAATTATTTCCAAAAACTGATGAATCTGTTCGAAATTAAAATTAAACAAGTAGAATCAAACGAGGAGAACAAAAAGAAAAAAGGATTAATAATTCCCGGTGCTAATTATTTGGAATTAAGTCAATTGTTTCATGTTATATTTAACAATGGTTTAATTGATTTAAAAAAGGGAATAAAACCACATATTCGGGTTTTACTGATTAAAACCATGATTTTGTGTTTACCTATAATAGTAAGTTTAACAGTAATGTATTTTACCAATACTTTGTATTACAGCTGGTTTGTTATACTACTATTCGCTGTAAGTTTTCTATTGATTTACATGGGATATAAAAATGAAAAAATGGTTTTTAAAAATGATTTTATTGTTCTTAAAACCGGAATTTGGGATATTACCACCACTTATCTCCCAATAGATAAAATTCAAAAAGTTTCCGTTTCACAAAGTTATTTTCAGCAGGAAAAACAAATAGGATCGCTAAATTTGTACACCGCTGCCGGTATAGTTACCTTATACTATTACGATTTTAATATGTTGCAGCAATTGGTAAACGAAATTCTTTATAAAATAGAAAAAGACAAAAATTCATGGATGTAGTGCGTACAAACGAACAAACTGTTTTTATACAAACATCAAATATATATTACAAAAAATGGGAAGTTGAAAATCCGACAAATACCATTGTTTTATTGCACGATTCTTTAGGATGTACCGTTTTATGGCGAGAATGGCCTGAAGAATTGGCTAAAGAATTAAACTGTAATGTGATAGCTTATGACCGACGTGGTTACGGAAAATCTGATAACTATACCGTTAAAAGACCTATTGATTATCTGGAACAAGAAGCTGCTATTTTAAAAGATTTGTTACTTTATTGGCAAGTTGAAAAACCTGTTTTATTTGGTTTTAGCGATGGTGCTTCAGTAGCTACTATTTACGCAGGAATGTTTCCAAATGAAATTAAACTACTGATTATAGAAGGCGTTCATGTGCTAATTGAAGCCGAAACGTTAAAGGGAATTGTTGAAGCCGAAACTATTTTGAAAACTACCCAGATAGCTCGGGCATTAGAAAAGTATCATGGCGATAAAGTTTATGATTTGTACAATGCGTGGACAAAAACCTGGCTTTCACCTGAACATCAAATTTGGAACATAGAACATTTCATTCCAAAAATTGTAGTTCCTACATTGGTAATTCAAGGCGAGTTTGATGAGTTTGGCTCAATGAATCAGGTAAATGCTTTTGATAAAGCTGCCGGAATAGTTGAAAAATGCATTGTAGCTAATGCAAAACATACGGCTCATAAAGAAAAAAAAGAATTGGTTTTTAAAACCATTACTAACTTTGTAAATAAATACATTTCTTAATGAAAAAATGGATAAAAGCAGCACGTTTACGCACGTTACCTTTGTCACTTTCCGGAATTTTGGTCGGAAGCGCAGCCGCATATCAGGAACATCATTCACAATCAAATTATTATACAATCTTGATTTTGTGTTTGCTGGTAACGTTGTTTTTTCAAGTATTATCAAACTATGCAAATGATTATGGCGATGCTGTAAAAGGTACAGATAATGAAAACAGGGTAGGTCCAAAACGTGCAATTCAAAGCGGTGAGATAACCAAAAGTCAAATGAAAAATGCCATTGTAATTACTTCCGTCTTATCGTTGATAACTTCCGTGGCAGTCATTTACGCATCGTTTGGTAATCAAAATTTCTTATCCGCAATAATTTATTTGTTTCTGGCAATGGCTTGTGTAGGTGCAGCCATTAAATACACTGTAGGAAATTCAGCATACGGTTACAAGGGCTTAGGCGATATTTTTGTTTTTGTTTTTTTTGGTTTGGTAAGCACCTTAGGATCTTATTATTTGTTTGGTCATTCGTTAGATTGGCAAATTGTTTTTCCTGCAATGGCTATTGGTTTGTTAAGCGTAGCTGTTTTAAATATGAACAATATGCGCGATGTAGAGAATGATACCATTATGAATAAAAACACATTGGTTGTTAAAATGGGATTTCAAAAAGCAAAACAATATCATTTTTGGTTGATATTATTCGCAGCAATTTTCTTTAATACTTATGCAATGAATGTTTTTACGCAATGGTATCAATATATTTATGTAATTGGATTCATTCCTTTATTAAAAAACATTGGTGTAGTAAGTAAAACAACTAACCCTCGTTTGCTAGATCCGGAGCTAAAACGTTTGTCATTAAGTACTTTTTTAATATCTTTATTGCTATCAATTGCATTAATTTTAAACTAATTTATTTATGAAGATAACCTACCTCGGACACGCTTCTTTAGCTATTTTAATTAACGGTAAGAACCTTATTGTAGATCCGTTTATTTCAGGTAATGAACTAGCTAAAGATATTGATTTAAATGCTTTAAAGGCAGATTATATTCTAATCACACACGCTCATGGAGATCATATTTTAGATGTAGAAGCTATAGCTAAAAATACTGGTGCCACTATTGTATCTAATGCCGAAATTGCTGGTTATTACGAAGCTAAAAGTTTTAAAACGCATCCCATGAATCACGGTGGTAGTTGGATGTTCGATTTTGGTAAGGTAAAATATGTGAATGCAATTCATTCAAGTAGTTTTCCTGATGGAACCTACGGCGGACAACCAGGTGGTTTTGTAATTGAAGCCGATAATAAAAACATTTACATTGCCGGAGATACTGCATTGACGTATGACATGAAACTGATTTCTATGCGAAATCCCTTAGATTTGGCTATTTTGCCGATAGGGGACAATTTTACAATGGATGTTGATGATGCTGCAATAGCTGCTGAATTTTTAGAAGTTACAACAGTTTTAGGCTATCATTATGACACTTTCGGATATATAAAAATTGATCATGAAGTTGCAAAACAAAAATTTGCCAACAAGCATAAAGAATTAATTTTATTGCCTGTTGGTGATTCAATAGAAATATAATGATAATATACAAACGGCTTGATTTTTCCTTTTTGTCAAGCTGAACTTGTTTCAGCTTCTCAATAGTATTTAAATGAGATTACAAATAAAGACCAGATGAAGGAACAAATAGAATGGGGTTATTTATTTAAACATTGGTTCTCAACTTTGTTGATAGCTCCGTTTTTAAGTGATTTATTTTTCTTTGTAACTCCTGATAATTTTAAAATTGGTGAGTTTTTAAGTGTATATCCTTTAGTTTTTGTTATGAGCTTTATATTCTCATTACCAACTTATATGATCTATGCGGTTGTTTTTCATAAACTAAAAAAAAAATCAATCAGATAAATTCTTTTCAAAAAAATATTAATTGCTATTTCGGTAGTGGGTATTTTCGTAACATTTACTCTTTTTTTCCTAAAATGTATTTTCCTGCAACTCTAGCTTATGTTCTTACCTCTTTACTCACCGGAATTTGCTTTCACATTACAAAATCAAAAAAACTAACAACTGAAAATGAAAGCACATTTTAAAAAATATATATTAAATTTTAAACAACCTTCTGGAACATCACGTGGTGTAATGACTACTAAAGAAACCTATTTTTTAATTATTGAAGAAAACGGTAAAATGGGAATAGGAGAGTGCGGATTGTTCAGAGGTTTGTCTTATGATGATCATTTGGATTATTCAGACAAATTACAATGGGTTTGTAATAATGTGCATTTAGGTGTTAATGAGCTTTGGAATACTTTGCGCAATTGGCCATCTATACAGTTTGGCGTTGAACAGGCATTTCTTTCATTGCAAAGCAATAATCCGTTTGTGTTATTTCCAAGTAGATTTGTAGAAAGCTTGCAAGCCATACCAATTAATGGGTTGGTTTGGATGGGCACTCCCGATTTTATGAAGGAACAGATCAACGATAAAATTTTAAATGGTTTTAATTGTATAAAGATAAAAATCGGAGCTATAGATTTTAATGAAGAATTAAGTTTAATAGCAGCTATTAGAAAAGATTTTTCGCCCGAAATGATTGAAATCAGGGTAGATGCTAATGGTGGTTTTGGTTCTACTGATGCTTTAGTTAAATTAAATCAATTGTCTGATTACAAAATACATAGTATAGAACAACCAATTAAAAAAAGTCAATATGACAGTATGGCAGAGTTGTGCAAGCTAACTCCAATTCCTATTGCCCTAGATGAAGAACTTATTGGCGTTGTAAATTTGCACGATAAAGAAAACCTATTGCTTAAAATCAAGCCTCAATACATTATTTTAAAGCCAAGTTTGGTAGGTGGTTTTAAAGGATCACAAGAATGGATCGAAATTGCAGAACGTTTAGGCATTGGTTGGTGGGTAACATCGGCATTAGAAAGTAACATAGGGTTAAATGCAATTGCACAATGGACGTTTACTTTAGAAAATGCAATGTCTCAAGGGTTGGGAACAGGCGGATTATTTACCAATAATTTTGATACAAATTTATTTGTAGAAAACGGACATTTATGGTATAGTGAAAATAAAGATATATCTATAAAAAACGTCTTGAATCAGTTAACATCATCTCATTAAGAAATTTGTTATTTATTTTCATTAAATGAATTAGGAATAAGTTCGGGCAGCAGTTTTATAAGGATAGGTAGTAACAAACTGCCACCGGGAATTAAAAATATGGTAAAGGCAGGAACCGTTTTTCCTAATTCTTTAAACTGATTTTTTAACTTTGTTTTTTCTTTAGCCGAAAGGTTGGTATAGGTAGTTTTTAGAATAAGTTGCATTAATAACTTATTGTTTTCTAATTCTTTTATTAAACTTTTTTTATTGCGTTTAATAAGTAAAGCAACCGTTTTATTGGTGTTTTTGTACAGCTTTTTTAATGGATGCGAAAATTGAAAGTACGGAATCTCACTTCTGTTATTTTCAATAAAAGAAACCATGTTTGTCAGTGATTTTTTGGTAAAATCTTTTTGTAATACTAACAGATTTTGCAGTTCAAGAATGAATTTAAACTCTTTTTTATCTATTTTTTCATCGTTCCATAAAACCATCAGGGCAATATCATAAATATAGGCTTTACCGTAAAACGTCTTTATATTAGATAAATCTAAATTAGTAAGCTGTGTATCAAAATTCTTTAAAGAAGCATATTTTAATGAATTGCTTAAAACTTCCTGCAATTTGCTGTCGTATTTAGAAACGTTTTGCTTTTGGTTGAAACTAATCATTACCAAATGTGAAATCGTTTGTTCCAGATACTTGTAATAGTTCAAGATTTCAGTTTCGTTCAGCAAATAGCGTTTAAAACACAAAACATCGGTAAATATTAAAAAATTTGACAGATGATGCGAAAATGTTTTGTCTAAATAGTTTGACGATCGGGTAGTGCGTTCGTTCAGAATTTTTTCAAGCGATGCATAGGCTTTTTTAGACTCGAACTTTATAAAGGAAAAATAGGATTCTGTTTTAGCATCGCTCATTTTTTTGTAGAAATCCTCAGCATTTCTGATAAATTCCTTAAAATCGGTTTCGTTTTTTGTAAGTACAAAAGTTCCGTATAAAGCCTCCAGAAGAACAATTTTGGAATATTCTTCGTTCGTTAGATCGAACGAATTAAAAACCGGCTGAATCGATTTTGTAGTAAAGCCGTATATAAATCCTGTGTTACGAATGTTTTCGTAAAACTTATCTTCGGTTTGATTGGTAAAAAAAGATGGATTACTTAATTTAAAAAATTTAGTAATCCATAACTCTTTTGATGGGTTCATAGAATTATTTTAATTCAAAAACAACATTTACGTTTGTTGAAATTTCAATTTCGCCAACAGCCAAGGTTTGATCCATTCCTGCAGATTCGTCAGCCATTGCCGTTTTCATCATGTAAACGCGTGGATTGTTAACCATTGATTGATCGCTGATGATTAATGCTTTCCCTATTGTTTGGTTTAAAGCACTTGCATAATCTTCGGCTTTTTTCTTTGCGTTAAGCACTGCTTTTGCTCTAATTTCCGTAGCTACTTTATCTGTTTGCGTTGATTTAAATTCAACACCGTTAATGGTATTTGCACCTGCAGCCATTAAATCAGCCATTAGTTTTTCGTAATTGTCCAAACTTCTTAAGGTAATTGTAATGGTTTGGTTTGCTACAAAATAATCTTTCTTGTCCTGATAGTCTCTGCTTTTATAAAGATTTACACGTTGTGTTTGATAATCTTTTTCGGCAATAGTACTTTTTTTGATTACCTGAATCATTTTGGCAATGATTTCATCGTTCTGCTTTTTTGCCTTTGCCGAATCCAGATCTTTAATTTCGGCACCCATTGTAATCACCGCATAATCGGGTTTAATTTTTACCGATCCTTCGCCGTTTACATTAACCTGTGGAGTAATGCTGTTGTTGTTTTGTGCCATTGCTGAAAATGTTACTAATACTAGTGTAAATAAATAAACAATCTTTTTCATGTTTTTAAAATTTAGATTAAAGGTTAAGCCATTTAAAACTTTTTTCTATGGCTTTTATCATTTCCCCTGCAATATCCTTGCCAGTTGCACCTTCAATTCCTTCTAATCCGGGAGAAGA
>JBEBXJ010000055.1:0-15485 GCA_040391685.1 Paenimyroides baculatum | reverse complement strand
AAAAACCATAAATATTTTATAAAGAGAGATGTGATAAGCATCTCTTTTTTATTTTTGTAAAAAAATTGACCACATGAAAGAAGATTCAATAACCACTGTTACAAAAGATACCCTATCGTTAGCGGTTCAAAAAGAAGAATTGTTAAATGCTGTAAAGCCTGAAAATATTAAAGAAGGTGTTACTTCTGTAGTTACCGATGTTTCTGTTTTTATGGAAAAATTTATAGCAATGCTTATAAGTGGCATTCCTGCGGTTGTAAAAGCTATTATATTTTTAATCATTGGATTATTCATTATACGAACCGTTTTAAAACTTGTAAAAAAACGATTTGAAAAACGCAACGTTGATCTTTCCTTAAGAGGTTTCTTATTATCGATCATTAGATTCGTTTTATACGCCTTATTAATCTTATCTGTAGCCGGAAACCTTGGTTTTCAAACAACCGCCATTTTAGGAGCATTGTCTGGTTTGGTATTGGCAGCAGGTTTAGCTTTACAAGGATCATTATCGAATTTTGCAGGTGGTGTGTTGATCTTATTATTCCGTCCGTTTGAAGTGGGCGATTACATAGAAAATTCTGCCGGAACCGAGGGAACTGTGGAAAAAATCGATTTACTATACACCACTTTAAACAACGCACAAGGAATTAAAGTTTTTAGTCCGAATGGTGCTTTGGCAAATTCTGTGATCAGAAATTTCTCGAAAATATCAAAACGACGAATAGAGTTTGCTTTAACCGTAAGTTATGCTGATAATATACAAAAAGTACAACAGGCAATAGAAAGTAAATTAGCTACCGATGCTCGTGTTTTGCAAGATCCAAAACCAGAGATTTTTGTAAAAGAATTAGCGGCAAGTGGTGTTATTTTAACCGTTCGGGCATGGGCTGCAAAAGCAGATTTTGGTTCGTTAAACTTTGAAATACAAGACGAAATTAAAAAAGCAATCTACGAAGGCGGATTCAGTAATCCGTTTGCGGCATCACCTATCCGTGTTATTAACGAAACACCTGAAAAGAAATAAAGAAAATGCTCCTTAATTTTTTAAGGAGCATTTTCGTTTTACGCTCTTCCCTCCCATTCGTTATAAAACTGTTCCAAAAAACCTTCCATATATTGGTGGCGGTTTTGTGCTATTTTTTTTCCGGTTTCGGTATTCATTAAATCTTTCAGAAGCAGTAGTTTCTCGTAAAAATGATTTAAGGTACTACCTGTATGCTTTTTATATTCTTCTTTAGACATATTGAATTTTGGCTTTTCGTTAGGATTGTGAATGGTTCTGTTTTTAAAACCACCATACTGAAAAGCTCGTGCAATACCAATAGCCCCAATGGCATCTAACCGATCGGCATCCTGAACAATTTCTAATTCTTTTGAATGGAACGTTTGGTTAAAATTCCCGCCTTTAAACGAAATGTTCTCAATAATTTTTACCACATGTTTTTTAACCTCATCATTAATATTGATTGAAGTCATAAAATCCATTGCCTTTTTTGGACCAATTGTTTCATCGCCGTTATGAAATTTACTGTCCGCAATATCGTGCAGTAAAGTTCCTAAAATAACCACTTGTTCATTGGCTTTTTCAGTTTTTAAAAGGTTTAAAGCGTTGTTGTAAACGCGTTCTATATGAAACCAATCGTGTCCGGCTTCGGCTCCTTCTAATTCTTTCTTAACAAAGGCTATGGTTTGATCTATATAATTCATGCTTATGGTTTAATTATACTATGGATTTTGTCTAAAAGTTCTCGACAAGCTCGAACTGACGAACAGAGAATTAATTTATTAAATGACTATCTGGAACTTCGTACCAAAATATATTTTAGTACGACTTAGTATGTAAAGACGTCACTTCGAGTAGCGTAACGCAGTGAAGCGTATCGAGAAGTTGTTAATTTTAAGTTCTCGATACGCTCGAACTGACGAGGGGTTAATACATTCTCTTTGGTACAAGCTTTCCAATAATCATTATTTATTATATTAATTAAAAATCTGTTTGCGACCCTGACTCGAGCTTGCGAACAGAACGAAGTTAAACAAGTTCAAGGTGACAAATCACGATTTACCAAAGATTAAAAAAAGCTGATATTTCTATCAGCTTTATATATTATTTTATAATTGCAGGGGTTACCCATTTAAAAATGTGAGATTCGTCAGCAATCTTCATTCTGTCGGCAAGTTTAGCCATACGATCTGGTAATTTCATAAGGTAATCTCTTGCTTTTTCAGCTTCATCTGTAAGATTGTTAATTTTATCTATTTCCCAGCGTTTGATCAATTTGTTTAAAATATCAACATAATCCATAGCGGTATAAACGCCGATGCGCTGTGCCGATTCTGAGAAATTATGAAACGCATCGCCAATTGCCCCGCCCGATTCACGAATTAAATTTGCCGGCATGGTAATTTTTTTCTTCATCATATAATGAAAAGCTTTCATCATTTCCGAAGGATCTACCTGGAAAATACGTTCTACAAACTCTGAATACGCATGGTGATGGCGCATTTCATCGCCTGCAATCAGCTTACATATTTTTGATAATTTGTGATCGCCGTGTTTTTTAGCCAACTGTGCCACACGGTTGTGAGATACATAGGTTGCCAGTTCCTGAAAACTTGTAAAAACGAAATTTTTATACGGATCACGATCTGTACCCGGATCAAAACCATCGTTAATTAAATATTGTGTGGTAACTTCAACCTCACGCATATTTACACGCCCCGATAAATACAGATATTTATTTAACAAATCGCCATGGCGGTTTTCTTCACCTGTCCAATGACGGATCCATTTTGCCCATCCGTTTCCATCACCATCTTCGCCACCTTTCTGATCTACACCTTCTACATCCATCAACCAAGACTCGTACGTTGGTAACGCTTCTTCGGTAATGGTATCGCCTACTAAAACCACCCAGAAATCGTAAGGTAATTCTTTTGCGTAAGCTTGCAGTTCACGAACTTCTTCAAAAAAGTTTTCGTTGCGTGAATCGGGTAACATATCTGAAGGCTGCCAGATCTTTTCTACAGGAATCAGGTAATTCTGTACAAAAGTATCTATGTTCTTTTCCAAGAACTGCATCACTTCTAATCGAACATTTTGAATTGACATTTTTATTTTATTTTTACAACCTGCGTTGTGTTATTTTATAGAAGAAGTGATCGCTTCTTCTGTTTTTTCGAACAAAGTTTTAAAATCGTAATCAGAAACTTTCATGGCATCATGAACTTCTAAAGTTACTGCACTTCCTAATCCCATTGGAAACATTCCAAAACGAAACATTTTCCACGAATTGTTTATTGTTAAAGGCACTAAATAAGCATCGGGTGCAAATTTACAAAGCATTTTTACACCGTTTTCTGAAAATCGTTTTGGTGCTCCGTTTTTAGATCGGGTGCCTTCCGGAAAAATAACTGCAGAACGTTTGAATTTCTGTATGTATTCGCCCAACCCCTTTATTGCCGGTAACGCCTGTTTAGGATCGTTGCGATCTATTAAAACCGATCCACCGTGTTTTAAATTATATGAAACACTTGGTATGCCACTGCCTAATTCTTTTTTACTAACAAATTTAGGATGTGTTTTGCGTAAAAACCAAATCATTGAAACTATATCAAACATTGACTGGTGGTTTGACACATAAATAATTGGTTGGTTAACCGGTAATTTCTCTCGTCCTTTTACTGTAAAAGTTGTTCCTAAAACATTTGCACTGCGCATTAAAAACCATTGTAAAACTACAACACTATTTGTATGAGCCTGATATCCAAACAAATTAAAACAAATCCATTGTATCGGATGAAAAATTAATAAACTTAAGCTTAATAAAAAATAATATACAATACTTAACGGATACGATAAAATTTTGTGCACTTTTTATAATTTATGTTCAAATATACGACAAATAAAAAAATCTACCGAAATTCAGTAGATTTTTATGTATTTTTTAAGGTAAAGAATTAACAATGTTCGTTGTAAGCTTCTTTTAAGTTTTCCGAAATAATTTCTGCCGGATGCCCTTCGATATGATGACGTTCTAACATGTGTACTAATTCACCATTTTTAAACAATGCCATTGATGGCGATGATGGTGGAAAAGGAAACATTTTTTCACGTGCAACATCAACCGCTTCTTTGTTTACTCCTGCAAATACCGTTACAATGTTTTCCGGCTTTTTATCGTTCATTAAACTCATAATTGCTCCTGGACGTGCATTTCTTGCAGCACAACCACAAACCGAATTTACTACCACTAATGTTGTTCCTTGTTTAGACAAAGCATCGTTTACTTCGTCTGCTGTATATAAGGCTTCAAAACCTGCCGAAGTTAATTCTTCCTGCATTGGTTTTACTATTTCTTCTGGATACATACCTAATAAATTAAAATTATTTACAAATTTAATGATTTTTTACTTATGGTTAAAACTTCCAAAACTTAAAGAAATGTTATTTGTTAAGATCAATCTATTTTCCTGCTAAAAATCAAAAAGAAATTTTAAAAACTGCTTTTTAAATATCTTATAAAAACTATTTTTGTTTAAAATTGAATGTTATGAAAACACCTGCTTATCTAAAAAAGGGCGATACCGTTGCCATAGTTTGTACGGCACGCAGTTATTCTCGGGAAGAAGCCGGACAGGCAGTTGCACTTTTTGAATCGTGGGGATTACAGATTGAATTTGGTGCTACAATTGATGTTAACGTAAACCAACTGGGTGGAACCGACGAACAACGTACCGATGATTTGCAGCGAATGATGGACGATTCTAATATTAAAGCCATCTGGATTGCCCGTGGTGGTTACGGAACGGTTCGCATTATTGATCAAATCGATTTTTCACATTTCATAAAAAATCCAAAATGGATCATTGGTTTTAGCGACATTACGGTACTTCACAGCCACCTTCATAATTTGGGCATTGCTACATTGCACGCCATTATGCCTTATTCTGTTCCAAAAGCGCAGGACGAAGCCAAAGAAACGTTGCGCCAGGCTTTATTTAATGAATCGTATAAAATTGAAATTCCATCAAATTCAAGCAATAAAATAGGTACTGCAGAAGGTTTACTTGTTGGCGGAAATTTATCAATCATTTATAGTTTGTTAGGATCGAGATCATCCATCAACACCAAAAATAAAATATTGTATTTGGAAGATTTAGATGAATATCTGTATCATATCGACAGAATGTTTTACAACTTAAAACGCAACGGATATTTTGATGATTTAAACGGATTAATCATTGGTGGCATGACCGATATGCACGACAACCAGATTCCTTTTGGATACGATGTTAAGCAGATTGTTTTAGATCTTTGCAAAGAATACAATTTCCCAATTTGTTTTGATTTTCCTGCCGGACACATTCCTGATAACCGAGCATTAAAATTGGGAACAAAAGTTTCGTTAAACATCAATAACGAATCAACCTCTTTAAAATACATTTAAAATGGCAACGCATAACGATACCGGCAAGCAAGGCGAACAATTGGCTAAAGATTTTTTATTAGCCAACCATTACGTTATTCTTGAAACGAATTATCGTTACAAAAAAGCCGAAATAGATATTATTGCTGTCAAAGAAAACATTTTGGCAATTATCGAAGTAAAAACTCGAACATCGACTCATTTTGGCGAGCCCGAAAGTTTTGTGAACAACAAAAAAATAAAACTTATTTTAGAAGCAACCAACGCGTACATCATAGAAAAAGATTTGGATTTAGAAGTAAGTCTAGATATTATTTCGATAGTTATAGGCAAAGAAAACGAGATAAATCACATTCCAAATGCCTATTATTTCTTTTGAAGTTTATTTAAAAGATCTTTCAAAGTCCACACAAAAACCCCGGGCTGTTTCTCAAATGCCAATTGTTCAATCACCCAGCCCAAATCTTCCACTTTTATAGGCTGATATGCCTTCAGAAGTCCGATATTGTTAAACAATTTCAGCACCTTTTCACTTAACCATTCTCCAAATCTATCACTGTTAGGTCGAATCAGCAAACTAGGTTGTAATACATCTAATCGTTGAAAAGCCAGTTCTTTCACCGCATCTTCTAAAGCACCTTTCATTCTGCTGTAAAACATTTTAGAATTAGCTGATGCACCTAAAGATGATAATAAGATAAAATGAGACACTTGGTTTTGTTGGGCAAGTTGGGCAAATTGCAACTGATAGTCATAATCAACCACCCATTGCGCTTCTTTGCTGCCCGCTTGTTTTAATGTTGTTCCTAAACAAGAGATTGCTACATGTGACTGCATGTGTGACTGATACTCGTTTAATCGATCAAAAGACGTTAGTATTTCTGTAAGCTTGGCATTTTTCATACCTGTTGGCTTTCTAACAAATAACACTACCTCATCAACCCGTTGATCATCTAACAGATAACGTAACACAAAAGTTCCGGTAGCACCTGTTGCACCTATCAATAATACTTTCATAATCAAAAATTAATTGTAGCAATAATACAACTATTTGACTTTTTTTGTATCTTGTAAAGAAAAATTATGAATTCTTTTAGAACAGAGTCTGATTTGTTGGGAGAATTGCAAGTACCCAAAAACGCTTATTACGGTGTGCAAACGCAACGCGCCATTAACAACTTTAAAATATCGAACCACAAATTATATCAATACCCTCTTTTTATAAAATCGTTAGCTGTTGTAAAACTGGCAGCTGTTGAAACCAATTTTGAATTAGGACTAATCAACGAAACGTTGAAAGAAGCCATTTCGCAAGCTTGTTTAGACATTTTAAAAGACCGATATTTTGAGCAATTTCCTATTGATATGATTCAAGGTGGTGCAGGAACATCGGTAAACATGAATGCCAACGAAGTTATTGCGAACATTGCCTTAGAAAAAATGGGATATGAAAAAGGAATGTATCAGCATTGCTCACCTAACGATCATGTAAATTTATCACAGTCTACCAACGATGCGTATCCTTCGGCATTAAAACTGGCGCTTTATCAATCATCAAAACAAGTTACAGATGCCTTAGAAAAACTGTTTTTTGCGTTAGACCGAAAAGCCAAAGAGTTTGAAAACGTCATTAAAATGGGTCGAACCCAATTGCAAGACGCCGTTCCGATGACTTTAGGACAGGAATTTGAAGCTTTTGCATTTACCCTGAAAAAAGAAATTCCGTATTTACAGGATCAGGCTTTTCAGTTTTTAGAAGTAAACATGGGCGCAACGGCAATTGGCACCGGATTGAATGCTCCAAAAGGTTACGCACAACTATGTACAGAAAAATTAGCTACACTTTTAAACGAACCGGTTAAACTGGTAGAAAATCTGGTAGAAGCAACATCAGATACCAGCAGTTTTGTAGCGTATGCGGCTGCCTTGAAAAAGTTAGCGGTTAAATTATCCAAAATATGTAACGATTTACGCTTATTGGCATCTGGTCCGCGTACCGGTTTGTACGAAATCAATTTACCTCCAAAACAACCGGGATCATCAATTATGCCGGGTAAGGTAAATCCGGTAATTCCCGAAGTTGTAAATCAGGTTTGCTTTAAAATAATTGGAAACGAGCTTACGGTGAGTCTGGCTGCCGAAGCCGGACAATTACAGCTTAATGTTATGGAACCTATTATTGCCTTGACTTTATTTGATTCCATTGAAATACTTACAAACGCTCTTGATACTTTACGAATTGAATGTGTAGAAGGAATCACCGCAAACACCGAACATTTAAGAAACGAAGTTTATAACAGTATTGGAATCGTTACCGCACTGAACCCGATAATCGGCTATAAAAACAGTACCAAAATTGCCAAACAGGCGTTGGAAGAAAACCGAAGTGTGTACGATTTAATACTGGAACACAACATCTTAACCAAAGAACAGTTGGATACATATTTGGATCCAAAAAATATGTTGAGTCCGCATTAAAAGAAAAAAACAGAGATTAATCTCTGTTTTTTTCTTTTATTCTTCTTCATTTAAAGCATTCCAACCGCGCGCTTTTAAAGGCAGTTTGGTATTTTCTCTTGTGATTAAGTGTATTCCTTCAGATTCAGCCGTCATGTGACCAATTATAGAAAAGTTGGGATTTCCCTTTAACTTCTCAAAATCGTTCATTGAAACAGTGAACAGTAATTCATAGTCTTCGCCACCGTTAATGGCAATGGTTGTGCTGTCTAAATTAAACTCTTCACAAACGTTTATCAACTGTGGATCTAACGGCAACTTTTCTTCGTACAAATTACAGCCTACGTTTGATGCTTTGCAGATATGCATGATTTCAGAAGAAATTCCGTCTGAAACATCGATCATTGCGGTTGGTTTAATCTCTAATTTCTGTAAAAGATCTTTAATATCGTTACGCGCTTCAGGCTTTAACTGTCGTTCTATAATGTATGAATAATCTTCCAAATCGGGCTGGCTTTGCGGATTTACCAAAAACACCTGTTTTTCACGTTCTAAAACCTGTAAACCCATATAAGCCGCCCCAATATCACCTGTTACCACCAGTAAATCGTTTTCCTGCGCACCCGAACGATAGGTAATATCTTCTTGTTTGGCTTCACCCAATGCAGTGACACTAATCAGTAATCCGGTGGTACTTGATGTAGTGTCGCCCCCTATTAAATCTACTTTATAAACCTGACAGGCTAAACGAATACCTTCATACAACTCTTCAATAGCTTCTAAAGGAAAACGGTTTGAAACCGCAATGGAAACCGTTACTTGTGTAGGTGTGGCATTCATAGCACAAATATCCGATACATTTACCACAACAGCCTTATATCCCAAATGTTTCAAAGGCATGTAGCTTAGATCGAAATGGACGCCTTCAATTAATAAATCGGTTGAAACAACTACTTTTTTCGACTTAAAATCTAACACAGCAGCGTCATCTCCTATGCCTTTTAAGGTTGATTTTTGCTGAATTGAAAAATTTTGTGTGATATGATTGATTAAACCAAATTCGCCTAATTGCGCTAATGAGGTTTTATTCTGATCTTTATTTTCTAACATGTTTTTTTATTTAGCTGCAAAAATACAAACTATTTGGATTATATGCTTGATAAAAAAAATGTACTGTTTTATACAGAAAGATCTACACCTATTTAGCTATCAAAAAAAAGACGGTAAAATACCGTCTTCTTCTATTTATTGTTGTACTGAATCTATTATTTGTGATGTTGAATCTTGCAACATTTGTTCTTGTGCATTTTCCATTTCTGTTTCCGATTCTTTTTGCTGCTTATAGGCATTCAAATAACGATTGAAATACTTTTCGAATGGAGCAATGCGTTTATTTAAAGCTGCCACCGTAGCTGTATCTTTATGTGAATTGCAATTATCTATGATACGGTAAGCGGTTTCAAACGCAAAGATAATATCCGATGCATAATCCTGCTGTTCGTTTAGCTTCATTCCTTTATAGAAATTCAAATCTTCTTCAGCTTTTGTAAATAGTTTGGTAGCTATATCTGCTGCTTTTTTATTTTCGCCTAATGTATAATACAAATCCGCAAAAGGTTCTACCGTAAAGTAGTTTCCGTTTCTATCGTTTGGTAAATAAAATTCAATAGGGAAGTTTTTCATTGCCAGATCTACTACGTTTTTAGCTTTATCCATTTTACCTTCTTCTACCAGCTGCTCTGCCAAACGCGTTAAATTGATTCTGAAATTAACCGCATTTTTACGTGTTTCAGGATCGTGATAAATATTCGGACTACCAAAATTACCCCAATACCAGTTGTTTACTGTTTTGTACATTTTGTCGGTATCGATTGATCCTATATAAAGCGGATGTGCATCGTACATACGTTTTGCCTTTACAGGAACCAGTTTGTAAACCAATCCGTTCAATTGCAGATAATCTTTCATCCACAAGAAATCTTCGTCGGTAATTGATCCGCCTGTAAAATAAACCGGGCGTTCCCAATTGTTGTTTGCAATGATATCGTACATAATAACACGCATTCGGTACAAGGCGTTAGCTTTTACATCGATAGGAATTTCAGAAACGATATCGTCTGCGAATTTCTGTGAAACCGTTCCGTTTTTAAGAACTTTTTCCTTATTAACCGGCAAACTGAATTTATTGGTAGGGATACGGGTAATGAACATTCCGCTTTCGGTTTCCATTTTAGCCCTTGGGTCGTCTGATGCAATGAATTCTAAAATAGTATTTATATCAAAACGCTCATCAACCGTAGGTGCCATCGCAGCATAATACAGATTTTCACCTGAATATTGTCTGTGGTTGAAACGGATTTTCAACGCTTCTGCGTCATACGCTTTTACTTTCATTTGATCGATATACCATTCCGCCTGTAACAAAGTGGTACAAACCACACGCACATCGGTACGGTAACCTTCAACCTCTTGCAGATACCAAAGTGGGAAGGTATCGTTATCGCCAATAGTGAAAATAATGGCATTTGGATCTAACGAATCTAAATAAGCACGACCCAATGCCAATGCCGTATATTTTTCAGAACGATCGTGATCGTCCCAGTTTTCTTTTGCCAATAACACCGGCGATGCTAAAAACGTAACACCTAAAATCAACGGTAAGACTATTTTCGCATTTACTTTGCTCGATAAAAATTCGTAGATCGCATAAACGCCGTAACCAACCCACATGGCAAAAACCATGAATGAACCAACTACAGCATAATCGCGCTCACGAGGTTCAAACGGACGTTCATTTAAGAAGATCTTCAATGCGAAACTTGTAAATAAAAACAATGCCAGCAACACATAAAATGTTTTGGGATCTTTGCGGTAATGAAACACAAAACCAACTAAACCAAGAATAAATGGTAACATGTAATATACATTGCGCCCTTTATTATTAAGCATATCACTGGTTAGGTTTTCTTGCGAACCTAATCGGATTTCATCTAAAAACTTAATACCCGAAATCCAGTTTCCATTCATACGGTCATTATTTCCCTGGATATCATTTTGGCGTCCGGCAAAATTCCATAGCATATAACGAGTGTACATATAGCCAAACTGGTAATTAAACATAAACCCGATGTTATCTGAAAAAGTTGGTTTTTGTACATCGATATACTCACCCATTTGTTTCAGATAGTAATCATACTCTCGCATTGACATTCTACCCGATTGTGCCTGCGCTTTTAATTGCCCCGCCATTTCCATTACTTCTGGTTCAGATGCATATTCCGGCTTTAGCTTAAAATCAACAGGTTTTGTAAAACTCATGTAGTTCGCAGCCATATCAGGTTCCCACAAACGTGGCAAAAGACCTTTAAAACGATTGGCATAATTAGGCTCGGAATTTTTACCGTCATTAATAATGTTATATTTACCTGTAGTGTAATCTCTTTCGTAATCAACCTTACCATCTTTGTATGGCTGCGACGGATTTAACGCGCTACCATATTTAACCGTAAAAAACGTATCATAAAACAATGAGCGCGAACCATACTGCTTACGGTTGTAGTAGTCTAACAATTCGGCAGCATCAGACGGTTTGTTTTCGTTGATCGGAATCTGTGTATTTGCACGAATTGGCAACATTAACCAACAAGAAAATCCAATGAAGATGAATAATACCGATAGAATCAGCGTATTTGCAAAATGCTTTTGTTTTTCTCGAGTGATTTTTAATCCGAAGACAAAGAACGAAACCAACAGTGCAAAAGCAATAATTGTTCCTGAATTAAACGGCAAGCCTATTGAATTGACAAAGAAAATTTCAGACTTTCCGAAGAAAATCATAGTATAAGGAAGCAGGAATCCGAAAACAACCAATAAAATTGCTACAACAACAATGTTTGCAATAATGAAGTTTTTAACGGTAACCTGCGGATATTTTTTAAAGAAATACAGATAGCCTATAGATGGAATCGCCAATAATGCCATAAAATGCACTCCGAAAGACATTCCAACAACCAATGAAATCAACAACAACCATTTGTTTCCTCGTGGTTCGTCAATGGCATCAATCCAGCGTAAACCTAACCAAAGTAGTAATGCCAACATGAAAGTTGCCATGGCATAAACCTCGGTTTCTACAGCACTGAACCAAAAAGTATCAGAAAAAGTAAAGGTTAGCGCTCCAATTAAACAGCTTCCCAAGACAGCGATTACGGTATTGTTTGATAGTTTTTCGGTCCCGATTTTAACTACTTTCATTAAAATATTGGTAGCCGACCAAAACATAAACAGCACAGCAAATGCACTTGAAAGTGCTGAAACCCAATTAACCATTGCCGCAATTTTATCAGGCGATGTGGCAAACATGGCAGCAAAGGCACCTAGCATCTGGAAAAGCGGTGCGCCCGGTGGGTGACCAACTTCTAATTTTGCCGATGTAGCAATGTATTCACCTGCGTCCCAAAAACTAACGGTAGGTTCCAGTGTTAAAGTATAAACTGTAAGTGCAATTAAAAATGCAACCCACCCGGTGATGGTATTCCATTTTTTAAAATTGATTGTCAACATAATAGCTATTTTTGATCTTTTTATGTAAGAACTACAAAGAAAGCGTTTTTTTTTTAATTCGTAAAAAATGACCTTAATATTAATTCACCGCAGCAGTTAAAGCTATTCAACCTAAAAACCTTTATTCCAAAACAGAATCTTGCAGACTTTCTTGTTCCTGCTGTTTCATCTGCATTTCATATTGTAATTGTTCTTGTTTTTGCTGCTCATACGCATTTAAATAACGCTGAAAATATTTTTCATACGGAGCGATTCGTTTGTTTAAAGCTTCAACTGTAGCGTTATCTTTATGCATTTCACAATTATCAATGATACGGTAAGCCGTATTAAAATTCTCTATAATTTCATACCTATACTGATTTTGTTCTGCAACTTTCATTCCTTTGTAGAACAATAATTTTTCTTCTGATTTCGTGAATAATTCAACAGCCAAAGCTGCCGCTTTATCTTTCTTATTTATTGCATAATACAAATCGGCAAAAGGCTCTACCAATTCGTACTGCATCTCGCTGTAAGGCTTGTAGTATTTAACCGGAAATTTAGTAACCGCCAAATCTAAAATAACTTCCGCTTTATCAAATTGTTCTTCAATTATCAACTGTTCTGCCAAGCGTCTTAATTGAATTTTAAACATAAGCGCTTCTTTTCTTGTTTGCGGATCGTGATAAATAGTCGGACTATCTAAATTACCCCAATACCAGTTTGTAACGGTTTTGTAAAGTTTTTCAGAATCGATTGTTCCAATATTAAACGGATCGCCATTTTCTTTGATATTTGATTTTAACGGAACCAGCTTATAAACTAATCCGCTTAACTGCAAATAATCTTTCAACCACAAAAGTCCGGCATTACTTACATCGCCTGCAGAAAAATAAATAGGTCGATCCCAATTGTTGTTCGCAATAATATCGAACATAATCACCGTTTTTCTGTCTAACTGACTTGTCTTAATATCAATAGGAATTTCAGCAACCACCTCATTTTCAAATTTCTGCGAAACAGTTCCGTTCTTTAAAACTTTATCCTTATTAACCGAAATACTGAATTTACTGGTTGGAATACGCACAACATCCGGATTTTGTTCGAATTTGGTTGCAGGATGATCGCTCGCAATAAAATTCATAATGGTATCTAAATCAAAACGCTCATCGATCGAAGGCATTATAACGGCTGCCTGCATTTTATTACCCAGATACTGTTTATGATCGAAACGAATCTTTAATGCTTCAGAGTCGTATGCTTTCACTTTCATTTGATCGATATACCAAGGTGCATCTAACAAAGTAGTACACACAATACGGACATCGGTACGGTAACCTTCAACTTCTTGCAGATACCAAAGCGGAAACGTATCATTATCGCCAATGGTAAAAATAATGGCATTAGGTTCTAACGAATCCATGTAAGCGCGGGCAACTGCTAATGCCGTGTACTTTTGTGAACGGTCATGATCGTCCCAGTTTTCTTTAGCTAACAACACCGGCGATGCTAAAAACGTAACACCTAAAACTAATGGCAAGGCAATTTTTGCACTAATTTTATTTGACACAAACTGATAAATTGCAAAAGCACCATAACCTACCCAAATAGCAAAAACCATGAACGAACCAACTACGGCATAATCGCGTTCACGAACTTCGAACGGACTTTCGTTCAAAAAGATTTTCAGCGCAAAACTTGTAAAGAGGAACAATGCCAGCAATACGTAAAACGTTTTTGGATCTTTGCGGTAATGAAACACAAAACCAACCAAGCCCAAAATAAACGGAAGCATATAATACACGTTTCGCCCTTTATTTTCTAACATATCTGTGGTTAGATTGTTTTGCGATCCCAAACGGAATTCATCGATAAATTTGATCCCCGAAATCCAGTTGCCGTTCATATTATCGTTATAACCCTGAATATCATTTTGGCGCCCGGCAAAATTCCACATCAGGTAACGAGTGTACATGTATCCGAACTGATAATCGAACATAAACTTCATATTATCTGCAAACGACGGATTTACAATATCTATTTCACCTCGCATTTGCGACAAATAAGAATCGTATTTCCTTAACGAAATCTGACCGTTTTTTACGTCTGCCTTTAACTGATTGGTCATTTCTACAATATCGGGATCCGATAAGTTTTTCGGTTTCAGGTTAAAATCCACAGGCTTTGTATAAGCCATGTAATTAACCGCCTTTTCAGGTCGCCACAACCTTGGCAAGAAACCTTTAATTCTGTTGGAATAATTGCTTTCAGAATTTTTTCCGTCATTTATAATGCTGTATTTTCCTGAAACGTAATCTCTTTCGTAATCAACCTTCCCATCTTTGTATGGTTTCGATGGATCTAAAACCGGATCGTATTTCAGTGAAAAATAAGTATCATAAAAAAGTGAACGATCACCATATTGTTTACGGTTGTAGTAATCTAACAATTCGGCAGCATCAGACGGTGTGTTTTCGTTGATTGGAATCTGTGTATTTGCACGAATTGACAACATTAACCAACAAGAAAATCCAATGAAAATGAATAATACCGATAGAATCAACGTGTTTGCAAAATGCTTTTTCTTTTCACGAGTGATTTTTAATCCGAAAACAAAGAACGAAACCAATAGTGCAAAAGCAATAATTGTTCCTGAATTAAACGGCAATCCGATTGAATTGACAAAGAAAATTTCCGATTTTCCAAAGAAAATCATGGTATATGGAAGTAAAAAACCGAAAACAATCAATAAAACAGCAACTACCGCAATGTTTGCAATAATGAAGTTTTTAACGGTAACCTGCGGATATTTTTTAAAGAAATACAGATAGCCTATAGATGGAATCGCCAACAATGCCATAAAATGCACTCCGAAAGACATTCCGATTACTAATGAAATCAACAACAACCATTTGTTGCCCCGTGGTTCGTCAATGGCATCAATCCAGCGTAAACCCAGCCACAATAGCAATGCTAGCATAAAAGTCGCCATGGCGTACACCTCGGTTTCTACTGCACTGAACCAAAAAGTATCAGAAAAAGTAAAGGTTAACGCAC
>JBEBXJ010000054.1:0-15777 GCA_040391685.1 Paenimyroides baculatum | reverse complement strand
TTGTTGTAACCTAAAACTTCCAACAAACGTGAATAAGCCTCTGAATGACGGAATTCGCACTCTGCAAATGTACTTCCTAAACCATTAAACTCTGGCTTTGGCAAATGCGTGTATAAATTGCCCCAAAACGTTTTTACATTTACTTCAATCTGTGCGATTGCCAGTAAACTGCGTTTAACAATTTCTTGCTCAATTGGCGATAAATGCGAATGAAAATCTTGAATGTCGGCAGTAAAATCTATTTCGGAATGCACCCAGAACGATTTGTTAATAGCGTTTGTGAAGTCTAAAATCTCAGGATATTCAAATGGTTTGTAATTAACACGTTTGGTAAAAATACTCATAACTTAAATTTTTTTATATGGAACAATAAAGAAGTAAATTTTAAAAGAATACGTCCATATAAAAAGAAAGTTTCCTAGCAATTTACTTTTAAGTGCGAAAGCAACGCTGTTTTTTACAAGAGGTCTGACTCATAAGTTTTTAGCTTATTTACAGTTGCGCAACAGTTCAAGGTTTACACTTGATTCTCTTAATCGTTGTAAAAATCTATGTCAAAATTATCATATTTAATTTGATTTCCGACTCGGTTTTTTAGTTTTTTTAAAGATAAGTTATGAACATTTTTTGTTGATAATATTTTTTATTAATTGATTGAATTTTTTAACTAAAATGTTTTTTAATTCAAAAATTATTTTTATTTTTTGTAAACTTTTTTATGTTATTAAATATGTAAACATTTGTTTTTTAATGAATTAAGTTTGTTTGTTTGTAAACTTTTTGTTTTTTGATTATTTTAATACTTGTTGATAACTTTTGATTTTTTTTTAAGGAAGTTATGTTTTGTTAATTAAAAGTTTGTATTTTTATCAATGAGATTCAAGGGCATAACAAAGTAAATTGCTTAACTGTTTTTGAATTGATTACAAGTGAGGAAAATTTAAAAAATATAGTATGGAAATGGAACCTGAAGTTTTAGAAATGAAAAAAACATATACCAATGAAGAAGCTGTAAAAGCATCAACCGAATATTTTAAAGGTGATGTTTTAGCCGCAACCGTTTTTGTTAATAAATATGCGTTGAAAGATTCTGCCGGAAATATATATGAGAAAACACCAGACGATATGCACCACCGTATTGCTTCTGAAATAGCTCGTGTAGAATCAAAGTACGCAAACCCAATGACCGAAAGCGAACTTTTTGATCTGATAAAAAACTTTACCTATATTATTCCGCAGGGAAGCCCGATGACAGGTATTGGAAATCCTTTTCAGATTGCATCTTTGTCAAACTGTTTCGTAATTGGTAACAATGGCGATGGTGATTCTTATGGAGGTATCATGAAGATCGATCAGGAACAGGTACAGTTAATGAAACGCCGTGGCGGAGTAGGTCATGATTTATCGCATATTCGCCCGAAAGGTTCGCCTGTAAAAAATTCTGCTTTAACATCTACAGGATTAGTTCCTTTTATGGAACGATTTTCAAACTCAACACGTGAAGTAGCTCAAGACGGTCGCCGTGGTGCATTAATGTTGTCGGTTTCCATCAATCATCCCGATGCTGAAAGTTTTATCGATGCAAAATTAGACCAAGGCAAAGTTACCGGAGCAAACGTTTCGGTGCGTATCGACGATTCTTTCATGAACGCTGTTCGCAATAATGAATTATATACACAGAAATATCCAATATTTTCTCAAAATCCAAAGTTTTCGCAAGAATTGAATGCTGCCGATTTATGGAAAAAAATTGTACACAACGCATGGAAATCTGCTGAACCGGGAATTTTATTCTGGGATACCATTATTAAAGAATCATTGCCGGATTGTTATGCCGATTTAGGTTACAAAACCCTATCTACAAATCCTTGTGGCGAAATCCCGTTGTGTGCCTACGATTCTTGTCGTTTGCTAGCAATCAATTTGTTTTCGTATGTGGTAAACCCATTTACTGCCGATGCTTATTTTGATTTTGACTTGTTCAAAAAACACGTAGGGGTTGCTCAACGTATGATGGACGATATCATTGATTTAGAATTAGAGAAGATTGACACTATTATCCAAAAAATCGATGAAGATCCAGAAGACGCTGAAATAAAACGTATCGAACGCAATTTATGGATCGAAATTCGTAAAAAAGCAGAAGAAGGACGCAGAACAGGTGTGGGTATTACAGCAGAAGGTGATATGCTGGCAGCTTTAAACATTCGTTACGGATCAACAGAAGGAAACGAGTTTTCAGTGAAAATACATAAAACGCTGGCATTGGCCGCTTATCGTTCATCGGTAGAAATGGCTAAAGAGCGTGGTGCCTTTGCTATTTACGATGCAAAACGTGAAGAAAACAATCCGTTTGCACTGCGTATTAAAGAAGCCGATCAGGAATTGTATAACGATATGCAGGAATACGGACGTAGAAATATTGCCTTGTTAACCATTGCACCAACAGGTTCAACATCAATCTTATCACAAACCACATCAGGAATCGAACCTGTTTTTATGCCGGTTTACAAACGCCGTAGAAAAGTAAATCCCAACGATAAAGATGTTCGTGTTGATTTTATTGACGAAGTAGGCGATTCGTGGGAAGAATACGTAGTTTTTCACCACAAGTTTAAAATGTGGATGGAAGTAAACGGTATCGATTCTTCTAAAAACTATTCGCAAGATGAAATTAATGTGTTGATTGAAAAATCGCCTTATTACAAAGCAACTTCAAATGATGTTGATTATTTAAGCAAGGTTGAAATGCAGGGGGCTATTCAAAAATGGGTAGATCATTCTATTTCTGTAACCATTAATGTTCCAAACGATGTTACCGAAGAACTGGTTGGTCAGTTGTACATGAAAGCTTGGGAAGTTGGGTGTAAAGGTGTAACTGTTTACCGTGATGGATCTCGTTCGGGTGTATTGATTTCAAACGATAAAAAAGAAGAAAAGAAAACCGAAACTGTATCAGAAGCAGAAGTTTCATTTCCAACAAAACGTCCGCAAATTTTAGAAGCTGATGTTGTTCGTTTTCAAAATAATAAAGAAAAATGGATTGCCTTTATCGGGAAAATCGAAAATCAGCCGTATGAAATTTTTACCGGTTTGGCAGATGATGAAGACGGAATTTTGATTCCACGCTGGGTAAATGAAGGGTTTATCATTAAAAATCGCGACGAAAAAGGAAATTCTCGCTACGATTTTCAATATGTAAACCAACGCGGCTATAAAACTACGATTGAAGGATTGTCGTACCGTTTTGATCCTGTTTTCTGGAATTATGCAAAATTAATTTCGGGAACATTACGCCACGGAATGAAAATTGAGAATGTTGTAGATTTAATTAACTCGCTACAGTTAGACAATGAATCCATCAATACATGGAAAAACGGAGTAGCTCGTGCATTAAAACGTTTTGTACCGGACGGAACCGAGGCAAGCGGACAAAAATGTATGAACTGTAGCTCAACCAACTTAATGTATCAGGAAGGTTGTTTAACCTGTAAAGATTGTGGTTCATCTAAATGTGGATAATATAATTTTGCTGTAAAAAATATAGAAAAACAGTTTAATGAATTTAAGAGGAACTTTAGTAAAAGTTCCTCTTTTTTCGTAAATTTGCAAACTGAAAATGTTTAATTTATGATGTTAGATCGTTTACAATATGTAAAACAACGTTATGATGAGGTTTCTGATTTGATTATTCAGCCAGATGTAATTGCCGATCAAAAACGTTACGTACAGTTAAATAAAGAATATAAAGACTTAAAAGCTCTTGTTGAAAAACGGGAAGAGTATATAAATATCGTTGGTAATATTGATGAAGCCAAAGAAATCATTGCAGACGGGAGTGACGCAGAAATGGTTGATATGGCTAAAATGCAGTTAGATGAAGCCCAAACACGTTTACCGGAATTAGAGGAAGAAATCAAGTTTATGCTGATTCCTAAAGATCCGGAAGATGCCAAAAATGTAATGGTTGAAATTCGTGCTGGAACCGGTGGCGATGAAGCATCTATTTTTGCTGGTGATTTATTCCGTATGTACACAAAATACTGCGAATCTAAAGGCTGGAGAACTTCGGTTGTTGATTTGAATGAAGGAACATCTGGTGGTTTTAAGGAGGTTATTTTTGAAGTTACCGGTGAAGATGTTTACGGAACCTTAAAATACGAAGCAGGCGTACACCGTGTACAGCGCGTTCCACAGACCGAAACTCAAGGTCGAGTACACACATCGGCAGCTACGGTAATGGTTTTACCTGAAGCAGAAGAGTTTGATGTACAGATTGATATGAATGAAGTACGTGTAGATTTTTTCTGTTCGTCTGGGCCGGGTGGTCAGTCGGTAAATACAACTAAATCTGCTGTGCGTTTAACACACATTCCAACAGGTTTGGTAGCTCAGTGTCAGGATCAAAAGTCGCAGCATAAAAATAAAGACAAAGCTTTAACCGTTTTACGTTCGCGTTTGTACGAAATGGAATTGGCAAAAAAACAAATCGAAGATGCTACAAAACGTTCTTCACAAGTTTCATCGGGTGACCGTTCTGCTAAAATTCGTACTTACAACTATCCGCAAGGTCGTGTAACCGATCATAGAATTGGAATGGATGTTTTTGATATGGATGGTGTTATGAGCGGGAAAATTCAGAAATTTATCGATGAATTACAGCTTGTAGCAAATACCGAAAAGTTAAAAGAATCGGAAGTATTTTAATTTATTATATTTGTAAAGCCTCTTTTTTTAGAGGCTTTTTTTTAATAGTTACAAAATGACAACAAAACAATTATACGATCAAATTCAACAAAAAAAATCTTTCTTGTGCATAGGTTTAGATGTTGATCTTACCAAAATACCACAATATTTGCTTGAAACCGAAGATCCAATTTTCGAATTCAACAAAGCTATTATAGATGCAACACATGATTTGTGTGTGTCATATAAACCTAATACTGCTTTTTACGAGGCTTACGGTTTAAAAGGCTGGCAGTCTTTAGAAAAAACAATCAATTACATCAACGAAAAGTATCCAGATATTTTTACCATTGCCGATGCTAAACGTGGCGATATCGGCAATACATCAACCATGTACGCGAAAGCATTTTTAGAAGATCTAAATTTCGATTCTGTTACCGTTGCACCATATATGGGAAAAGATTCGGTAGAACCTTTTTTAGCGTTAGATAACAAACACACCATTTTACTAGCATTAACATCAAACGAAGGGGCTTTTGATTTTCAGACCAAAGAAACCGATGGTAAACCAATGTATCAAACTGTATTAGAAACCTCGAAAACCTGGAAAAACAGCGAGAATTTAATGTATGTTGTTGGTGCAACAAAAGCAGAATATTTTAAGGAAATCCGCAAAATTGTTCCTGATGCGTTTTTACTGGTTCCTGGTGTTGGTGCACAAGGCGGTAGTTTGGAAGAAGTATGTAAATACGGAATGAATCAGCAGGTTGGTTTGCTGATCAATTCTTCGCGTGGCATTATTTATGCATCAAACCAAGAAGATTTTGCAAATGCTGCCAAAACCGAAGCTTTAAAGTTGCAAAAAGCCATGGCATTAATTTTAGAACATTATTAAAATGTTGAAAATTGTAGACGATTTAGGTACAGAACACGTTTTTAACGAAACACCAAAACGAATTATTTCTTTGGTACCTTCGTTAACAGAAACCTTGTACGAATTGGGCTTGGAAAACGAAATTATTGGTATTACAAAGTTTTGTGTACATCCGTACCATTTAAAATCGGTAAAAATCAATGTAGGCGGTACCAAAAAAGTACATATTGAAAAAATAAAGGCTTTAAATCCGGACATTATAATTGCCAATAAAGAAGAAAATACCTTAGAAATTGTTGACAGTTTGCGGGATATCTGCCCTGTTTTTGTAACAGATATTGTTACGGTGGAAGATACTTTGAAAACTATAACTGATTTTGGTCAGATTTTTAAACGAACTACCGATGCTAAAAAATGGGTAGAAAAAATTAGGTTTGCAAATGATGATTTTGCCGGTTTTATGCAAGACAAAAAGTGGCAAAAAGTGGCTTATTTAATTTGGCGAGAGCCTTATATGGTTGCCGGTAGCGATACTTTTATCAACGAAATGCTTAAACTGAATAAGTTTGAAAATATTTATGCTTTGTTTGAAGGTCGTTATCCGGAAGTCGAAATCAGAAAAATGCGCATTCAGGGCGATCCCGATTTGGTGTTGTTATCGTCAGAACCTTATCCTTTTAAAGAAGAGCATGCTTTTGAAATAGGTCGGGTTACACATCATGCTAAAACCGTTTTTGTTGATGGCGAAATGTTTTCATGGTATGGCACCAGATTATTTAAGGCTTTTCAATATTTTAAGGCTTTACAAAAACGAATAGAAGAATAATAAAAAACTGAATCCATTTGGATTCAGTTTTTTAATCGTGTTCCGGCCAAACCAGTTTATCTGTATTGTATCCAAAACTTTCGGCTTTAAGCACAAAAAACTGTTTGATTAAATCGGGAATTGTTTTTTCTCTTGACAAAATCCACATATAATCAGTATTTCTACCAAAAACCAATGCATATTGATAATCGTTTGTGATTTCAACAACATTGTATTCATCATAAAATGGTCCCCAAAAAGATACTTTTAAGGCACCCGTATTTTTTTTACGGGGTTTTGCTTTTCCTTCTGCAATTTCCCATTCTTCTTTTACGTAATTCCAACCTTGGTTTACAACTTTAATGGAATTATCTTTATTTAAGCTATAATGGGCGGTGGTGTTGTTCAGGTTTTTCTCGTGACTGAAATCCAATCGGGCTATTTCGTACCAACGTCCCAGATATCGCATAATATCAAACGGAGTCACAACAGTTATGTCTTCGTTCTTTTTCCTGTTTTTTAATGCCAAATAGGCGAGAGATCCAATGCCTACGGCACCTGCTGTTAATAAAATTTTCTTTCTTTGCATGATTTTTTCTTTTAAAATTACAAAAAAAGATGCTTAAAACCAAAATAGGCATTATAAAGAATTAGTATATTTGATTTTTCAACGATATAAAATACGAAATGGGGGTAGCGGAGTTACTATTAAAACGAAAACAAGAGTTGGCAGCCAAAAATACAAGCCAGGGAGAAATCTACAGAAACAATTTTGCTAACGAAACAGATGTTGTAAAGCTGCAAAGTGGCGTGTTGTATAAAATTATGGAACAAGGCTCAGGAATTCTGCCTGATGTAACCAGTAAGGTTCGTTGTCACTACCACGGCACAAATATTTACGGTGAAGTGTTTGACAGTTCTGTTGAAAGAGGTAAACCAGCAGATTTTCAGATCAGCAAACTAATACAAGGTTGGCAGGAGGTTATGCCGCTTTTGAATGTAGGTTCTAAAGCAAAAATTGTAATTCCGCCCGATGCTGCTTACGGAGATCAACAACTTTCTAAAAAAATTGGTCCGTTTAGTACCTTAATTTTCGAAGTAGAATTATTAGAGGTTTTATAAAGCAAAAGGTCAGTGAAAACTGACCTTTTATACTATTTTTAATGATTATCGGAAAACTTGTACCAAAGAGAATGTATCAGATCTTCGTCAGTTCGAACTTGTCGAGAACTTATAACTTAACAACTTCTCGATAGGTTTCACTGCGTTATGCTACTCGAAGTGACGGGCTGAATATAATAAGTTATATAAATATTCTTTGGTATAAAGTTTGATATAGTCATTTTATTTTTTATCCTGCATTGCAAAAACCGATTTTAACAGATTTGTTGAACGTGCAGAAACATTAGTTCTAATGTTAGCTTCTTCTTTTTCAATCATGGTGTAGACACCGGTTAAAGCTTGTTGTGTAACATAATCTGTTAAATCGGGATTTATTTTCGCAACCATTGGCAGCGCATTGTATTTTGTAATAATGTTGCTCCAAACTTTATCGGCACCCACTTTTGTAAACGATGATTTTATTACCGGATTAAATTTAGTGTATAAAGATGTTTTGGTAGATTTTTGTAAATATTGCGTTGCAGCATTTTTATTTCCCATTAAAATATTTGTAGCATCAGAAATCGTCATCTTTGTAATAGCATCAACAAAAATAGGCGTAGCTTCTTTCACAGCATTACTTGCCGCTTTGTTAAGTGATTTTATTCCTTCGTCTGCCAAACTTCCCAAACCAACATCGCGCAAGGTTTTTTCTACTTTTTGCAATTCGCTTGGTAAGCCAATTCTAACTAAAGAATTATTGTAAAAACCATCGGTTTTTGTCAGGTTTACTACTTGTTTGTCTATACCTTGTTGTAAAGCTTCTTTTAAACCTGCGGCAATCTGGGTTTGCCCTACACCAGAACCTTCTAAAATTTGAGGCAATTGGCTGGCAGCTTGTTGTAATTGTGCACTTGTACAACCGCTTAACATTAATGAAACAATTGCAATTGGAATGATCATTTTTTTCATACTAAATTTTTATTTATGATATACTTGTGAAATAATTTCGCAACAAATCCCGGTTGATTTTACTCGGAGTAAAAACTTCTAAAATCTGTGGCTGGCTGTTTTCCGAAAATAACAATTTCAATGCCACGTTTAATTCTTCTTCGTTGTTGGCGGTTAAATAATTAAAGTTATACATTTTTGACAAATGTTCGGCAGTTAAATTATGTTCTGTTTCAAAAAAGGTATTAAAAGTTTTGTTTTCTTCATGCCCGGGTAAAATCCTGAAAATTCCGCCGCCGCTGTTGTTAATAATGATGATTTTGAAATTGCTGGGGATATAATTGTTCCACAACGCATTACTGTCGTAAAAAAAACTGATATCGCCCGAAATAAGAACAACGGGTTTTTCCGAAATAACTGCCGATCCTATTGCGGTAGAGGTAGATCCATCGATTCCGCTTGTACCGCGGTTGCAATAAACATCAATGCTTTCATTGGTTTCAAATAACTGTGCATACCGAATCACCGCGCTGTTGCTTATTTGCAACTGAATGTTCTCGGGAAGGTTTTGCCAAATGATATGAAATGATTTTAAATCTGAAAAAGGAATAGCATCCATGTATGTTTGATGTCCTTTTTTTCGATTGATCATTATTGTTTGAATTTTCTCTGAAAAATTCGAATTTATAGCTGAAATTTGTTCTTTTATCTGATTAATAAAATTATCTGGCGAAACATTAATGTGATTGGTTAACGATGAAAAAGTATCGTATGCTCGTAATTCATCAACATGCCAATGGTTTTTTGGCGGATAATTCCTGAACATTGCCTTAACGCGTTTCGATACGATCATTCCCCCAAAAGTCAGTAGCAAATCGGGTTGAAAATCTTTATAATCGTTTTCAGAAAAAGTGGTAATCAGTGTATCTATGTTTGCAACAATATTTTTATGATGGATGTTTGAATTAATCTCGGTAAGAATCACCACATTTGGCAACGACGCTAAATAATCGATGTTTTCTTTTGAGATAGCATCAGGATTTTGCGAACCTATTAAAACAACAATTTTTTCAGCTTTTTGAATGATTGATAAATCTATTTTTTGATTAATTGTAGTTGGATTTTTTATCTCTTCATCAACAAGGATAGCATTGTAATTGTATTCGTTTACAATATTATACAAAGGTTCTTCAAAAGGCACATTGATATGAACCGGACCTTTTTTGGCTTTTGCTATGGAAATTGCTTTTTGAATCAAATTGTCGTTTGTTTCATTAGCTTCGTCAGATAAATTGGCATTAAATAACGAATGATTTTCAAACACGTTTCGTTGGCGTATGGTTTGCCCGTCACCTATATCAATTTTAGATGTCGGTCGATCGGCAGAAATAACAATTAACGGAATCTGGCTGTAAAAAGCTTCGGCAACTGCTGGATAATAATTTAACAATGCTGATCCGGAAGTACAAAGTAGAGCAGCAGGCTCACCGGTTTGCTGTGCAATACCCATTGCGAAAAATGCCGCACAACGTTCGTCAACAATACTGTAGCAGGTAAAAAACGGATCGTTTGTAAAACCAATGGTTAAAGGTGCGTTGCGCGAACCAGGTGAAATTATGATATGATTGATGCCTCTTGCTTTAAAAAGTTGTAGAATACTTTGAGCCAAAGGTATTTCAGGATAATTCATTTCTAAAAATTAATTAACCAAAGATACAAACTATCCTGAAAAGGAAGAATTTTATCGTTGAAAAGTCTTGTATTTACGCAAAGACCTCACAGGTTTTTTAAAACCTGTGAGGTCTGAAATCTATAACTTTTTGCAGTATCTTATTTTCCTTCAATCCAGTTAGTAATTTCGTTATCGGTTGGTGAAACTTTAGGACTGATTACTTTTGCCAGTTTTCCTTCTTCGTTTATAAGGAACTTCTGAAAATTCCATTCTACTTCAAAATCGCCCAGACCGTTTTGCTGTTTTTGTGTCAGGTATTGGTACAAAGGATTCATACCATCGCCTTTTACTACAATTTTACTCATCATAGGGAATGTAACTCCGTAGTTTAACTTGCAGAATTCTGCTATTTCTTCGTTTGTTCCAGGATCCTGACGCATAAAATCGTTGGTTGGGAAACCTACGATAACAAAGTTTTGATCTTTGTATTTTTGGTAGAGTTTTTCCAACTCTTCAAACTGTGGAGTTAACCCACATTTAGATGCCGTGTTTACAATTAATACTTTCTTACCTTTTAAATCGGCAAAGTTAAATTCACCTCCGGAAATATCTTTTACTTTAAACTGATAAATCGGGTCGACATTTTTTTGTTGTTCCATAATAATTCGGGGATTTTCTGTTACTTGCTGATTCTTTGTACAACTTAAGGCTAAAATAGCAGCTGTAGTTAAAATATATTTCATATATTGCTCTCTGTTAAATTCATTTGTTTTTTAAATAAAATGATTATCACCAAGTTTATACCAAACCAGAATATAATTAAAATTTTCGTCAGTTCGAGCTTGTCAAGAACTTATAATTCAAAGACTTCTCGAAGTCTGTCGTGACATCTCGACTTCGCTCGATGTGACAGTTACGAAAGGCTTCACTTCACTTCGTTACGCTACTCGAAGTGAGGAGCTAAACATATCTTGGTGTAAAGTTAGTAACACAGTCAATTTAAATAATAAAGTTATTGTTAATTTCATATTTATGCAAAAAAAGCTTTCCATTCGGAAAGCTTTTTTTATTACTTTTTATAGTATTTTTTGTATTTATAGAATGCCAATAAACCAAGTAAAGCTACTGTACCTACAGATAACCATATAAAAGTTGGGGTTACAACCTGATCACCTTTTGCATAAGAATGCAACCCGGATAAATAAAAGTTTACACCAAAATAAGTCATTAAAATACTGTAGAAAGCCAGAACCGACATAAGATTGTAAATCCATAAGCCACGCAATGCAGGTACAAAACGCATGTGAATTACAAATGCATATACCATAATTGATATTAATGCCCAAGTTTCTTTAGGATCCCAGCCCCAATAACGTCCCCAGCTTTCATTTGCCCATTGTCCGCCCAAAAAGTTTCCAATAGTTAACATTACCAAACCAACCGTTATAGCCATTTCGTTGATATACGTAATTTCTTTTAGGTTAAGTTCCATTTTAGATTTATTATTCTTAGTAGTAAAAATCATTAAAAACAATGCTACAATACCTAAAATCATTCCCAAAGTAAACGGACCGTAACTACCAACAATAACAGCAACGTGTATCATTAACCAATAAGAATCTAACACGGCAGCTAATGTTCCAATAGATGGATCCATCCAGTTCCAGTGTGCAATCATTAAAACCATTGAAGCAACAAACGCAGTAGAAGCTGTTGTTAAACTAGATTTTTTTCCGAAGATCAATCCAAATAACATAGTAGCCCATGCAACAAATATCATCGATTCATAAGCGTCAGACCAAGGTGCGTGACCCGATACATACCAACGCGCAATTAATCCAAGAGTGTGTAAGGCAAATAGGGCAATAACAATAGCTGTACATATTTTTGTTAAAATGCGTAATGTTTTATTATCTTTAAAAATGCGGACAATTACAATAATGAACATTATAACAGAAATGTACATATAATAAGAAAACAGCTTTTTAAAGATGTCGTATTTATTATATAAAGTTTCGGCTTTTACTTTTTGTTCACTAGGCATTACCTTGCTACCGTATTTTTTTTGAAAATTAATGATAGAGGTCAATAACTCGTCTGAACCTTTAAAATCTTTTGTTTCAATTGATTTTAACAACGATGTAGTGTACATTGGTAAAATGTTTTTGGTATAGATAGAATCCATGCCTTTTAAACCAGACTCGTTTAATTCTAAATACGAAACCCATTTGTTGTTTTCATGTCCCGGTATTGGAAATATCTTTAAGATTTTACCGCTGATGGCAGAATATAAAAGGTTTACTTTTTCATCTGCGGCAATGAAATCTTTTTGAAACTGATTTTTAACCGATGCCTGATGTGCATCGTCTAAAAACTTATCTAATTTATAATTTCCCTGATTATCAAAAAAATCGGCTAAAGCAGCAAATTTAGCATTGGCAGGAATTCCTATTACCGCACGAATACTATCATTTCCTTTTTTAAGATTGATGATAGGCACATGATACCACAATTGCGGAAACTGTGTTATTGAAAGCATTACCTGATCAGAATCCATACCGCGGAAATGATCGTCTTTACTTACTTTACGCAATAGTTCAGACGAAAAGGTGTTAATAGGTTTCATACGTCCCCCAATATCCTGAATAATGATAGATCCAAACAAATCGGCATGCTCTTGTATAACAGTCGTTTTTACCAACAAAGAATCTATTTGTGTCGGGGTTGGTTTGTTGTGTGAATGTTGTGCAGTTGCTGAAAACAGGCCAAATAATAAACCAATAATGGTTAATGCAGCTTTTTTACTGTGTATTTTGTTTAATTTTTTTCTTAAATCGTTAAAACGAGTGTTTTTGTTAAATAAAATGCACAACATGGCAATATATAGTAAGGTGTAACCAATATAAGTAATCCAGGTTCCCCAGAAATCATGGTTTACAGATAAGTGTGTTCCTTTTTCATCGGGATCGTACGAAGCCTGGAAAAAACGGTATCCTTTATGATCTAATACGTGGTTCATGTAAATTCTGTAGTCAAATGATTTATCAGGATCAATAATTGTTACTTGACTTTCAAACGAAGAATAGCTTTTTTCGGTTCCTGGATATTTTTCTGCAATAAAATCGTTTAATTTAACTTGAAAAGGTGTGTTGTAAACTTTTGATCCGTAGATTAAGGTAAATTCTAATTCACCTAATTTGAACGATTGTGGTACGCCCATTTGTCCTTGTGATCCCATTAAGGTAACTTCTTCTTCTTTTCCTTGTGATCGAACCGTTAACACCAAAGCATCGCTTGAATTTTTCGCTTTAAAATCACCGTTCGATTTTAAAACTCTTTTTCCAATAATAGGTCGGTCCATTACAAACTGAACTCCCTGTAAATCGTACATAGAACGATAATTTAACGCAGCAGGGGTGTTTGCAGCAATTTCGCCTGTTGCTTGTGTTGCCATGATGCGGTAACTACCGGCAAACGGGGTGTTAATTTGCATTTCACCATTTTCGTTGGTGTAAAAATTTACGGCACCTTCGGTTTGTTTGTTGTATGAATATAAAATATTGTGGATGCTTTCAACAGTACCTTCTTCAATAAAATGTTCGTGACGTTCGCCGTGACTTGATTCTACCAATTTTAAGAAACTTTTTCCGTTTTTAGTTTCTTCAATCGTTTCTTGGGCACCCATTATAAAGTCTTTAAACTCTACTTCAAATGGTATGTTGTTAAAATCTTTTTTTAATTTAAAATGATTTGAAGCAAACGTGCTAATAAAGTTGTCTTTATCTAAAGCAGCCGAAAATAAACGTTGATCTTCAAAAGTTCTACGTTTCATTTCACCATCTAAATCTCCATCAACCATAACGGTTAAAAACGTTTTATCTGAAAAAAACTGATTAACGGTTTCGGTTTCACGAATAGGCATCATTCCTTCAAAACTAATATATCTGGTAACAAATGAACCAACTAGTATCAAAATAAAGGATAAATGCAGTATTAAGGTATCCCATTTAGCTTTGCTAAACAAGTTGTAGCGTTTAATGTTTCCAATAAAGTTAAAAACAAAAATCAGCATAATTGCTTCGAACCATTTGGTGTTGTAAACTAAAATTCGTGCTGTATCGGTGTTGTATTCATTTTCTATAAAGGTTGCAACTCCCATAACGGCTGCAAAAACAATGAATAAAACAGCCATTAACCTTGTAGATGACAAAAAAGAGATAATTTTGCTCATAGTGAATAGTTGTTGTGTACTTAGAAATTTCCCAAAAGTACTTAAATTAAATGGCTTGCCTGTGTTTTTAACTTAATTTAAACAAATAAAAAGTCATTGTGATTTAATAGAAAAAACTACATTTGTATTTTAAATAAAAAGATACAATAATGCCTAAAATTTCACATAAAGGTTTACAAATGCCCGAATCACCAATACGTAAATTGGTGCCATTTGCCGAAACAGCAAAGAAAAAAGGAAATAAAGTATTTCACTTAAACATTGGTCAGCCCGATATTAAAACGCCTGAAGTAGCTTTAAACGCGGTTAAAAACGCAGATATTACTGTTTTAGAATACAGCCATTCTGCAGGTTTTGATTCGTACCGTGAAAAATTGGCTGCTTACTATCAAAAGCAAGGTTTACCAATTAATAAAGAAGACATTATTATTACCACCGGTGGATCTGAAGCGTTGATTTTTGCCATGGGATCTACAATGGATGAAGGTGATGAGATTATTATTCCGGAACCTTTTTATGCAAATTACAATGGTTTTTCAACCCAAAACGGAGTAAAAGTTGTGCCGGTTATGTCTGGTATTGAAACTGGTTTTGCATTACCCCCTGTGACCGATTTTGAAAAACTGATTACATCAAAAACCAAAGCAATTTTAATTTGTAATCCTGGAAATCCAACCGGATACATGTACAGTAAAGAAGAAATACAACAATTAGCTGCGTTGGTTAAAAAACACGATTTGTTTTTAATTGCCGATGAAGTTTATAGAGAATTTGCTTATGATGGTTTTGAACATTTTTCGGTAATGAACGAAGAAAGCATCGCCCAAAATGCCATTATGATTGATTCTGTTTCAAAAAGATTCAGTATGTGTGGTGCTCGTATTGGCTGTATCGTTTCTAAAAATAAAGAACTAATGGCTACTGCAATGAAGTTTGCACAAGCAAGATTATCGCCGCCAACTTATGCACAAATAGCATCTGAAGCCGCTTTAGATACACCTCAGTCTTATTTTGATGATGTTATTACTGAATATAAAGAACGAAGAGATACATTGGTAAATGCTTTAAATGCAATTGACGGTGTTCAGGTAGCTATGCCAAAAGGTGCGTTTTACTGTATTGCAAAATTACCGGTTGCAAATGCAGAAGATTTTGCAAAATGGTTGTTGGAATCTTATGATTTAAATGGAGAAACAGTTATGGTTGCACCGGCTGCCGGTTTTTATTCAACCCCAGGTGTAGGTTTAAATGAAGTTCGCCTTGCTTATGTGCTTAATAAAGAAGATTTAATTAGATCTGCTGAAATCATTAAAGAAGCATTAAAAGTTTATAACAAATAAAAAAAGCTGCATTTGCAGCTTTTTTTATTTGTTATTTTTAAGTACGTAAGTATAAATCCAGGTAAGGGTAAAGGTTGGTATAAAATCTAAACCGGGTAAAGCTTCTTCTACAAAAGA
>JBEBXJ010000053.1:0-16060 GCA_040391685.1 Paenimyroides baculatum | reverse complement strand
CAACCGAAATGCCTTTTACAACTTTTCGACCTTTATATGTTTTAATTAAATTTTCGGCTCTTAATTTCATGGCTTATTTGTTTGTAAAGCTGTGTTTTTGTCTTTTTGAATATTGCGCTTTGTAATTATTTTGGCAACAATAATACTGCATTCGTATAAAATTACCAACGGAAACGACACAATTAACTGGCTAATTACGTCTGGTGGCGTTACTACGGCAGCAACAATTAAAATTAAAACGTAAGCGTATCTTCTGTATTCCTTTAAAAAACTATCGGTAATTAAGCCTAAATAGGTTAAAAAGAAAATGACAATTGGTAGCTCAAAAACCAGACCAGTTGCTAACGATGTTGTTTTAACCAGACTTATATACGAATTGATATCTATCTGATTTTCAACTACACTGCTAATGGTAAAATTAGCTAAAAAATTGATTGATAAGGGCACCAGTACAAAATATCCGAAAAGAACACCTAAAAAAAACAACAAACTAGATACAAACAAGAATGATTTGGCATATTTACGCTCGTTTACATACAAAGCCGGACGGATGAATTTCCAGAATTCCCATAAAATAAACGGAAAAGCTATTATGAACCCGGCAGTAATACAGGTCCATATCATTACAGACAATTGCCCGTCCATGGTGCGGTTCTGAATTACAAAAGGCAATTCATTGTTACAGAACGACTGGTCTAAATCGTACCGTTGTGCAATGTCGCAAAAAAACTGATAGGTAACAAAATCGCCTTGTTTGGGACCAAAAATAATTACGTCAAAAATAAATTCATTAAAAAAAACAGCAATGACCGATGCTACTAAAATAGCAATGCTGCTACGAACTAAAAGCCATCTTAATTCTTCTAAATGATCTAAGAACGACATTTCTTTGTTGGTGTTTTTGTTCTTCACGATACAATTCCTTCCTTTAAAATGTCATGTAAATGGATAATTCCTGCATACAGATCATTGTTGGTAACTACCAGTTGAGTAATTTCAAACGATTCCATAATATTTAAAGCATCTTCAACTTTTGAATTTATCTCTATTGATTTTGGATTTACAGTCATAATGTCTTTTGCAGTGATTGATGATAAATCTGTGGTTTTTTCTAACATTCTGCGAATATCACCATCGGTAATAATTCCTTTTATTTCATCACCGTCTAAAACAGCAGTAACACCTAAACGTTTGTTCGATATTTCAAAAATCACTTCTTGAATGGTAGATGAAACGTTAACAGAAGGCTTATTTTTACCGTCTAAAATATCTTTAATTTTAAGTAACAATTTCTTGCCCAAGGCACCTCCCGGGTGAAATTTTGCAAAATCGTTCGCAGTAAAATTTCGTATTTCAATTAAGGCAACAGCTAAAGCATCGCCCAAAGCTAGTTGTACGGTGGTGCTTGTTGTTGGGGCCAAATTATTAGGGTCGGCTTCTTTTTCAACGTAGGCGTTTATTACAAAATCAGAATTCTTTCCTAAAAAAGATGCTTCGTTTCCTGTCATTCCAATTAAAATATTGCCATCGCGCTTCAGTAACGGAACCAATACTTTAATTTCCGGGCTGTTGCCGCTTTTCGATATACATAAAACAACATCGTCTTTCGTAATCATTCCCAAGTCTCCATGAACGGCTTCGGCTGCATGCATAAAAAACGATGGAGTACCAGTTGAGTTTAAAGTGGCAACAATTTTTTGACCAATATGTGCGCTTTTGCCTATTCCGGTAATTATCAGTCTTCCTTTTGTGTTAAATATAGCCTTAACCGATTCTATAAAATCATCATTTAAAAAATCAATAGCCTTTGTAATAGCATCGCTTTCAGCTTTTAAAGTGCTTTTTGCTGCTGCTAATATGTTAAAATTACTGTTCAAAATAGAAACGTGTTAGGTAAATTTTGCTCAAACTAAAAGATTTGTGTATCTTTATAATTGCAAATTTAGATAAAATAGCATAATTAAAAACATGAAATCAATCGAAATTGACTTACATAAAGAATTAAAAAAATATTTCGGATTCAGTCAGTTCAAAGGATTACAAGAGCAGGTTGTAAATAGTATCATTTACGGAAATAATACATTTGTAATTATGCCTACGGGTGGCGGTAAATCTTTGTGTTATCAGCTGCCTGCTTTGGTTCTTGAAGGAACGGCCATTGTAGTATCCCCTTTAATTGCTTTAATGAAAAATCAAGTAGATGCCATTCGCGGTCTTTCCAGTGAAATTGGTGTGGCACATGTATTGAATTCGTCATTAACTAAAACCGAGATTACCCAGGTTAAAGAAGATATTAAAAAGGGCGTAACAAAACTTTTGTATGTAGCACCTGAATCTTTAACGAAAGAGGAGTATGTAGAATTTTTAAATTCAGTGCCCTTATCTTTTATTGCCATTGATGAGGCGCATTGTATTTCTGAATGGGGGCATGATTTCAGACCTGAATACAGAAACCTTCGAAATATCATCAGGAAATTAGGCGATATTCCAATTATTGGATTAACAGCAACCGCAACCCCGAAAGTTCAGGAAGATATTTTAAAGAATCTTGAAATACCAAACGCAAATACATTTAAGGCTTCATTTAACCGACCTAATCTTTACTACGAAATACGTCCTAAGACTAAAAACATAGAATCAGACATTATTAAGTTTATTAGTCAGTTTAAAGGAAAATCGGGCGTAATTTATTGTTTAAGCCGTAAAAAGGTAGAAGAGATTACACAGGTTTTACAAGTAAACGGAATTTCGGCCGTAGCCTATCACGCAGGATTGGATGCAAAAACACGTGCCAAACATCAGGACATGTTTTTAATGGAAGATGTTGATGTAGTGGTTGCTACTATTGCATTTGGAATGGGAATTGATAAACCCGATGTACGTTTTGTAATTCATCACGATATACCGAAATCGCTGGAAAGTTATTATCAGGAAACCGGTCGTGCCGGTCGCGATGGAGGTGAAGGATATTGCATAGCCTACTATTCTTATAAAGATATAGAGAAGTTAGAAAAGTTCATGGCAGGCAAACCTTTGGCAGAACAGGAAATTGGTTTTGCTTTGTTGCAGGAAGTGGTTGCTTATGCAGAAACATCGGTTTCACGACGCAAATTCTTATTGCATTATTTTGGCGAAGAGTTTGATGAAGTAAACGGTGATGGTGCAGATATGGACGATAATTCTCGTAATCCCAAATCAAAAGTTGAAGCCAAAGATCAGGTACAGCTTTTGTTGAAAACTGTTCAGGATACCAAGCAAATCTATAAATCAAAAGAAATTGTTCTTACCTTGTTGGGTAAAATGAATGCCGTTATAAAATCGTATAAAACTGATGCACAAAGCGTTTTCGGCGCGGGAAAAGAGTTTAATGATAAATTCTGGATGGCATTGATACGTCAGGTTTTAGTATCGAACTTGATATCGAAAGACATTGAAAGTTACGGTGTGCTGAAAATTACCGATAAGGGTAAAGAATTTTTAGCGAATCCCACTTCTTTCATGATGACCGAAGATCATAATTACGAAACTTCTAACGACGACACCATTATTACCAATGCAAAATCATCTAACGTTGCCGATGAAGTTCTGGTAAATATGTTAAAAGATTTGCGCAGAAAGGTGGCGAAGAAAATGGATGTTCCGCCGTTCGTGGTTTTTCAAGATCCGTCTTTGGAAGATATGGCGTTGAAATATCCCATAAAGTTAGATGAGCTGGCAAACGTACACGGTGTAAGTGAAGGTAAGGCGAAAAAATACGGCAAAGAATTCATTGATTTAATCACACGGTATGTAGAAGAAAACGATATCATTCGTCCCGATGATCTGGTTGTAAAGTCAACAGGTGCAAATTCTGCCTTAAAACTTTTCATTATTCAAAGCGTAGACCGTAAACTATCTTTAGAAGATATCGCTGCGGCAAAAAGTTTGAATATGGATTCTTTACTGAAAGAAATGGAACAGATCGTGTATTCCGGTACAAAACTGAATATTAATTATTGGGTTGATGATGTGTTGGATGAAGATCAGCAGGAAGAAATTAAAGAATATTTCATGGATGCCGAAAACGATTCCATAAAAGCAGCTTTAAAAGAATTCGACGGTGAGTACGATATAGAAGAACTTCGGTTAATGCGTATAAAATTTATCAGCGAAGTCGCAAACTAAATATAAAACTCCTTAATCATTAAGGAGTTTTTTTATGCAATATCAGAATACAATTCGCCCCGGTGCGGTTTTAAAACATCGCGTACTTTTCGCATCAACTCATCATTAACCACAATAAAAGCAATGGCATGAAATTCATTTATTTGTTCAAAACCCGAAATGGTGGTTATAGGTAAGCCTTCTGTCTGTATAAAATCTTTTAAATGAATTTCCTGATGTTCTGCTGTTTTTAAGGCATCAATCCCTCTAAAGTCCCAAATTAATTTTATTTGTCGTTCCATTGTGTGAAATTTCAGTAAATTTAAAACATCCTTTTAAACAAATCTATAATTAATGTACTTTTGTAATTTCAAATTTGCTTTATAAAAAAATGCCTCAAGAAATACAATTACAAGTCCTTCCGGAAATTGCAGCTACAAATCATCTGCTGGTAGACTATATTGCAAAATTAACGCAAACGTCTTCCAAAGAAATCCAACACGTTACCATTTTAAAAAGATCGATCGATGCCCGCCAAAAACAGGTAAAAATTAATCTTAAGGTTCAGGTTTTTTTTCAAGGAGAAGATTTGCAGCACAGAGTTGTTTCTTTCCCCGATTATAAGAATGTAAAAAATGCACCGGTAGCAATTGTAGTTGGGGCAGGACCTGCAGGATATTTCGCAGCATTGCAGTTAATTGAATTAGGTGTGAAACCTATTGTAGTTGAAAGGGGTAAAGATGTGCGCGGTCGCCGTAGAGATTTAAAGGCAATTAATGTAGATCATATTGTAAACCCCGATTCTAATTATTGTTTTGGCGAAGGTGGTGCAGGAACGTATTCAGACGGAAAATTATATACACGCTCTAAAAAACGAGGCGATGTAAACCGTATTTTGGAACTTTTGGTTGCTTTTGGTGCATCGCAGGATATTTTGGTTGAAGCACATCCGCATATCGGTACCAACAAGCTGCCTAAAATTATGGAGGATATGCGTCATAAAATTACCGAATTTGGAGGCGAGGTTTTGTTTGACAAGCGCGTGGTTGATTTTGTAGTGCAAAACAATGAAATTAAAGGTGCCGTTTTACATACAGGCGAAACTATTGAAGCAAATCAGGTTATTTTAGCAACCGGGCATTCTGCACGCGATATTTTTGAGTTGTTAGACCGGAAAAAAATACTCATAGAAGCCAAACCTTTTGCCTTGGGTGTTCGTGCAGAACATCCGCAGTCGTTAATCGATAGTATTCAGTATTCGTGCGATTTCCGTGGAGATTTTTTACCTCCGGCTCCGTATTCCATTGTAAAGCAGGTTAATGGTCGCGGTATGTACTCGTTCTGTATGTGCCCGGGTGGGGTCATTGCACCTTGTGCTACCGATGTTGAAGAGGTGGTTACCAACGGATGGTCACCCTCCAAACGAGATCAAGTCACTGCAAATTCAGGAATTGTAGTCGAATTAAAGCTGGAGGATTTCAAGCCTTATGAAAAACACGGTGCCTTGGCAGGAATGTATTTTCAGAAAGAAATAGAAAATACGGCATGGAAAGTTGCAGGTAAAACGCAACAAGTTCCGGCACAGCGCATGGTCGATTTTTCCAATAAAAAAGTTTCCGAATCGTTACCTAAAACCTCTTATGTTCCCGGAGTTGTTTCTTCAGAATTAGGCGATGTTTTTCCAAAGTTTCTAACAGGAATCATGCGTCAGGGTTTTCAGGAATTCGGTAAAAGCATGAAAGGGTATTTTACAAATGATGCTGTATTGCATGCACCCGAGAGCAGAACATCGTCGCCCGTCCGTATTCCTAGAAACGATGATACGTTGGAGCATCTGCAAATAAAAGGCTTGTATCCTTGTGGCGAAGGTGCCGGTTATGCCGGCGGAATTATTTCTGCTGCAATCGATGGCGAAAAATGTGCCATTAAATGTGCAGAACAGATTTTTGGATATAGAAGTTAGTTAATTGTCAGGTCGAGCGAAGTCGAGACCTTTAATCATTTAAAATATAGATTTTAAATATATATGGAATTAAAATTAAACCGTCCTATTTGTTTTTTTGATTTAGAAACAACGGGAATTGATGTAGCAAGAGATAGAATTGTTGAAATATCGATATTAAAAATTTTTCCGAACGGAAACAAAGAAAGTAAAACCTGGCTGGTAAATCCAACGGTTTCAATTCCTGCGCATGCAACAGCTGTTCACGGAATTACCAATGAAAAAGTAGCCAACGAACCAACTTTTAAAGAACTGGCACCACATGTGTACAATATGATTAAGGATGCCGATTTGGCAGGATATAATTCTGATCGTTTTGATATTCCTTTATTGGCTGAAGAATTATTGCGTGCCGAGGTAGATTTTGATATGAAAAACCGCGTTTCGGTTGATGTTCAGACTATTTTTCATAAAAAAGAAGAACGTACATTAAGTGCTGCGTTGAAGTTTTATTGCAATCAGTCGTTAGAAAATGCTCATTCCGCAGCAGCTGATACCGAAGCTACTTACGAAATTTTAAAGGCGCAATTAGACCGTTACGATGATTTGGAAAATGATATGAAGGCACTTTCGGTATTTACCACGCGTAAAAAATCGGTCGATTTTGCAGGATTTATCGCCTTGAATGATAACGGAGAGGAAATTTTCACGTTTGGCAAACACAAAGGTGCGTTGGTTGATGATGTTTTAGATCGCGAACCGGGATATTTCGGTTGGATACAGAATGCTGATTTTCCTTTATACACAAAAAAAGTATTAACGGGAATTAAGTTGCGAAAACTAACCAATAAATTTTAACATGAAAATTATTTGCGTAGGCAGAAATTATATTGATCATATCAACGAGCTTTCTAATCAAAAACCGACAGAACCTGTGCTTTTTATGAAACCGGATACATCGGTTTTATTGAAAACGTTTCCTTTTGTAATTCCCGATTTTTCAAACGATGTACATCACGAAGTAGAAGTTTTGGTGAAAATATGCAAGGTTGGTAAAAGCATCAGTCCAAAATTTGCCCATAAATATTACAATCAAATTGGGTTGGGAGTTGATTTTACTGCACGCGATGTTCAATCTAAATTAAAAGAAAAAGGCTTGCCTTGGGAAATTGCCAAAGGATTCGATGGCGCAACCGTTATCGGTAATTTTATTGATAAAGATCAGTTTGATAATGTTCAGAATATATCTTTTCAATTAATGAAGAATGATGAGGTTGTTCAAAACGGAAACACGCAGGACATGTTGTGGCAGATTGATGAATTAATTTCATACATATCACAGTTTTTTACCTTGAAAATTGGCGACATTATTTTTACGGGAACACCAAGCGGCGTTGCAAAAGTGAACAGTGGCGATGTGTTGGAAGGTTTTTTGGAAGATAAAAAAATGTTTGGCTTTAAAGTTTTATAATGAAGGCGGCAATTGTAACAATAGGCGATGAGCTGTTAATTGGTCAGGTGGTCGATACCAACAGTGTTTTTATAGGTCAGGAATTAGAGGCGATTGGCTGTGCAGTTGTAGAAAAAGTAGCGATTTCTGATACAATTGAAGCTATTACCAATACAATAAACCGGTATCAAAATCAGGTTGATCTGGTTATTCTTACTGGTGGTTTGGGTCCGACAAAAGATGATGTAACCAAAAAAACGTTAGCGCAGTATTTTAATGATGAATTGATTTTTAATGATGAGGTTTATCTTCACGTAAAAAAACTGATCGAAGGTTATTATAACCGCCCGATTACCGAAATGAACAGACAGCAGGCTTATGTTCCGTCTAAATGCACCGTGTTGTTTAATGAGGTTGGTACGGCACCGGGAATGCTAATGGTAAAAGAACAAACAACTTTTGTGTCGTTACCGGGCGTGCCTTACGAAATGAAGTATTTGATTACCGAAAAATTACTTCCTTATGTAAAAGAGCAGTTTAAATTAGAAGCGATCGTTCACAAAACCGTTTTAACTGTTGGAATCGGTGAAAGTTTATTGGCAGAAAAAATAGAGCAGTGGGAAGATAGTTTACAGCTTTTAAATATCCATTTGGCTTATTTGCCACAATTTGGTTTGGTGCGCTTGCGTTTAAGTAAAACCGGAAGTTCTGTAGATGACATCGAAGCAGAAATAACCAAAAAGGTTGCAGAATTGCAACTGCTTATTCCTGAATTTTTTATCGGAATAACAAATGCCGATTCGCTGTTTAACGAAGTTGTTCTGCTTTTAAAACAAAGCGGATTAACAATAGCAACAGCCGAAAGTTGTACGGGTGGAAGTATCGCTCAAAAATTAACTTCTGTAGAAGGTTCTTCTGGGTATTTTAAAGGAAGTGCCGTAACGTATGCAACCCAATCTAAAGTAACTATTTTAGGTGTTCAGCAGCAAACAATTGATGCCTTTAGTGTAGTAAGCGAAGAAGTTGCGCGTGAAATGGCTGTTGGTGCAAAAAGAATTTATCAGACCGATTTAGCTATTTCAACAACCGGAAATGCAGGTCCGCTAAAAGGCGATGGCGATGCAGAAGTGGGAACTGTTTGTATGGCATTCGCTTATGAGGATAAGATAGAATTGTTTACATTTAACTTTGGTCAGCCTCGAAATAAGGTAATACAGGCTGCGGTAGAAAAAGTATGGTTAATTCTGTATAAATATTTAAAAAATAACCAATAACATTTGGTTTAATAAATTTTAATTTGTTATTTTGCACACTGATTTTAAAAGTAAGAAATAATGTCAAGAGTTTGTCAAATTACAGGTAAAAGAGCCATGGTTGGAAACAACGTGTCTCACGCTATGAACAAAACTAAGAGAAAGTTTTCTGTGAATTTAGTAAAGAAACGTTTCTACATAGTTGAAGAAGACAGATGGGTAACTTTAAAAGTATCAACATCTGCATTAAAAACAATTAACAAAAAAGGTATTGCAGCAGTTTTAAAAGAAGCTAAAGCAAACGGATTATTAAAGTAATTCAGTTCACCATTAAAATTTTATCAAGATGGCAAAGAAAGCAAAAGGAAATAGAATTCAGGTAATTTTAGAATGTACTGAGCATAAAGCAACTGGATTACCAGGTACATCACGTTACATTACTACAAAAAACAAAAAAAATACTCCGGATAGAATGGAAATCAAAAAATTCAATCCTATCTTAAAGAAAGTAACTGTTCATAAAGAAATTAAATAATTTAGTTAGTCATGGCAAAGAAAACCGTAGCAACATTACAAGGAGCTTCAAAAAAATTAACCAAAGCTATTAAAATGGTTAAGTCTCCAAAAACAGGAGCTTACACATTCGTTGAGTCAGTTATGGCTCCTGAATTAGTTGATGAATTTTTAGCAAAAAAATAATCATTCAACAACAAGAAATTTTCAAAGATCACCTATTTTAGGTGATCTTTTTATTTTTACTATATATGATATTTGTCAAAGAATAATTTAATTAATATCAGTATATTTGTTTCTTAAAATTGTAAACTATGAGTTTTTTTAAGCGTTTATTTTCATCAGAAAAGAAAGAAACACTTGATAAAGGGCTTGAGAAGTCAAAGACATCTTTTTTTGATAAATTATCAAAAGCTGTTGCCGGAAAATCAAAAGTAGATGACGATGTTTTAGATAACCTGGAAGATGTTTTAATCACCTCAGACGTAGGTGTAAATACTACTTTGAAGATTATCGACCGTATTGAAAAACGTGTTGCCGAAGATAAATATTTAGGAACCGAAGAGTTGAATAAAATTTTACGTGATGAAATTTCAGGATTACTTTCTGAAACAAAATCGGGTGAAGCAACAGAGTTCGATGTTCCTAAAGATAAAAAACCTTATGTAATCATGGTTGTTGGTGTAAATGGTGTTGGTAAAACTACAACTATCGGTAAACTGGCATATCAATTTAAAAAAGCAGGTCATAACGTTGTTTTAGGTGCAGCAGATACCTTTCGTGCTGCAGCGATTGATCAGTTGCAAATTTGGGCAGATCGCGTTCAGGTGCCAATCGTTAAACAGCAAATGGGATCCGATCCGGCTTCGGTTGCGTTTGATACATTAGAGTCTGCGGTTGCACAAAATGCTGATGTGGTAATTATTGATACTGCCGGACGTTTGCACAATAAAGTAGGTTTAATGAACGAGTTAACCAAGGTAAAACGTGTAATGCAGAAGGTTATTGGCGATGCCCCGCACGATGTAATGTTGGTTTTAGACGGATCTACTGGGCAAAACGCTTTTGAGCAGGCAAAACAATTCACCGCAGCAACCGAAGTTTCATCGTTAGCTGTAACAAAGTTAGATGGTACGGCAAAAGGCGGTGTAGTTATCGGTATTTCAGATCAGTTTCAAATTCCTGTAAAATACATCGGGGTAGGAGAAGGTATCGAAGATTTACAGGTTTTTAATAAATACGAATTCGTAGATTCATTCTTTAAATAATGAAAAATATTTTAGGCTCATTTGTCTTTGCTGCTTTGGCGGTTTCCTGTTCAAAACCCATTCCTGCCGATGAACTGAAAAATTTAAACGGTTATTGGGAAATAAGCGAAGTAAAAACATCAGACGGTGATAACAAAGAATTTCAATCAAATAACAATGTCGATTTTTTTGAATTGAAAGATTTAAAAGGAACTCGTACAAAAGTTATTCCTCAGTTCGACGGAAAAAATCAGTCAAACGGTATAAAAGAGCATTTTACGGTTTTAGACTCTGCCAATGCAACCTATTTGAAATATACAACTGATTTCGCGAAATGGACAGAAAAAGTTGATAAATTAACACAAGATGAGTTGGTTATTATTAATGAAAACGATATAAAATACACCTATAAACGGTTTGCACCCATTGTAGTAAATGAATAATAAAAAATTTAATCCTTATAAAAGATCGTATGAAGAATCGTCTATTCAAGATGTTTTAGGCAAAATGATTACGGGGTACAATCTGGATAAAGGCATAAACAAGTTAAATGTACGCGAAGCCTGGATAAAATTGCTAGGCCCCGGAATTGCAACCTACACACAGCAGGTCGAGTTAAGAAAAGATACGCTGTATGTGTCTTTGTCATCTAACGTACTGCGTGAAGAATTAAGTTATGGGTTAACCAAAATCATAACAATGATTAACGAAGATTTAGGTAAAGAAATAATAAAAAAAATAATTTTAAGATAAACTCATATTTTTCTATGAGTTTTTTTATTTAAATATTATTTTATTTTGTATATTCGACTAAAATACAAAACATTATGAAAAGAAAAATACTTTTAGCAGCAGTTTTATTTACATCTGTAACAACATTTGCTCAAACCTTTGAAAACAGAGCAACATTTTGGGCAAAACCAAGTAAAACGCAAAATACAAAACAGGTATTTAATAAAAATGCCTCGTTGAGTCAGGGTACAAATCAATCGTTAGTAGCGAATATAGGTGCAGGAAATTCAAATTTTTATATGGTTTTCAAATCCGAAGATACGGTTGAAAAAAATTTATTGAATTTTACCTTTACATGTGCACAGCACAATGTAACAACGCATAATATTAATTACCACGATGCAGCTACGATTGATCAGAAAAGAAGAACCGGAGCCATTGTAAAATATGGTTTTGATTACCCACATGCAAACGGTGATAAAAATTATGTTTCTGTTGCCGATGCACCAAACGATTTAACTGATGTTTATGAAGTTATTTATGTGAATGATAAATTTACAGAGTTAGATCATCAGCAAATACAGACCTATTTGTCTGTAAAATACGGTATTTCGTTAATAAATAACGCAAATTATGTAGATGCAAATGGAAAATCTGTTTGGAACAGTAACCTAAATGCACAGTATAACACAAATATTACTGGGGTAGGTAGAAGTGATTATTTTGGTTTGAACAAAACCCAAACGATTAATTCTGTGGATAAACGTGTAGAAATCATAACAAACGATTTTAATAACAACGAATATCTGTTTATTGGATCTAATAATGAAAATACATCATTTGTAAAATCAAACGATTATGAAATTTTAGATTCGTCTTGGTTGGTTCAAACAAATACAGCATCTAATTTAACCACCTTACGTTTTAATTTAGGATCAGCATTAAAATCAAACGGAACTTATGAGTTGTTGATCAATCAAACCGAAACATCATTTGCAAATAATAGCGTATTAAAAGTTCAAGGAAAAGTAGAAGGGAACGAACTGGTTTTTGAAAATGTTATGTTTGATGCCGACGGAAACGGATACGATACGTTTTCTATAGGATACACAACCAAAGCTAAAGAAAATTCAAGACCTGAAGTCGTATCAAACTCAAAAGTGAATGCGTATCCAAACCCGGCAAATATCAACGAAACCGTTAATGTAGCCTACAATTTTGGTAAACCAACTAATTTAAACATTCATGTTTTTACGGTTGATGGTCGATTAATCAGCAAACAAGAAGTGAACAACATGAATAGCCATGTGTTTGAAACCAAATTCTCGACAGCCGGAGTTTATTTAATAGTATCAACCTATAATGGAGAAATAACAACAAACAGAATAATTGTAAAATAACAACAAAACTCAGCAAAAACACCCTTTGAAAGAAGGGTGTTTTTTTTGTATTAAATTAAATATTGTTATAAATAGCTATTTATCAGTGTTTTAAAACCCCGTGTTGTTTTTTCTGCCAAAACATTGCCAACGACATACTTCACTACACTCATTAAATTTAATTACTAATTAATTACCAATGAAATGAGAAATAAATTTAGGATTGAAGTATCCGATCAAGAGGATTATATCTTACGTGAAATAAAAAGACAAGAAGAAAGATGGTTTATAGAATTCTACTATAAAGGAAAAAGACCTCGATACACTTACGATCTAAACAGAATAAAAGATTTAAAGAAACGTCAACAAAGAGCAATTCTTGTAAGAAATACTTTAGAGAAAAAGTTAATAGAAAGGATTTAACCCAGACCAACAAAATGAAGATTCTGGAACAAAAGAACATAGTTTTGATACAGCTTTAAATTTCGGGTATTCTAAAGCAATAAAAAATATAAGACCAAACACCTTAAAATCTTATAACAACAGTATCAGTCAAATATATAAATCAGAATATTATCAATCTATTAAAGATTTATGTATAAAAGATATCACAAGAAAAAATATTGTAGAATTATTTGAATCAATTGAAGAAATCAAAAGACCGGATGTTAATAGTTCTATCATGATGTTTAAAAAAAGTTGTGATTTTCATAAAGCTTCATATAAACCTGAATTCAATCAAGAAATATTAAGTAAGTGTATTGAAAGAGCACAAGAAAAATTAAGTAAAATAAACGATGTTGATGAGCATGTTTTAATGATTAAAAAAGGAGAATTATGAAACATAAAAAAATGATGAAAGAAATCAGAAAAGAGGAAGACCAAAGTTGGTTGAGGTTTTTTGGAATTTGTATATTATTCTTCACTATTATTTTTGTAATACAACACTTATTCTTATGACAGTAAAGAGAGTTTTTTTTCTGAAAATAAATTCAATAGCATATCAATCCAATTACGGTAAATTATTATGTATTTGATAAGTTAAAAATAGGGGTTGGGGGTTCTATAAATAATTATTTAAAAGCAGAGTCTATTTATTCTGATATAAGTAACAACTTACCTGATGGTTATGATTTTTTATTTAGTAACACAAAATTAAAAGTTTACGACAAAATTAATTATGGAATTCACGGAGGATTTTCTTACAATGTTTTTAGTTCATTATTTATTGACGCGAGATATAATATCTTACTTGGTAATATGTATAAAAACGAATATAATTTATCTTTAAATAATCTCTAATTAGGTTTACCTTATAAATTTTAACACATGAAAAAATACTACTATATATTAACCCTTTCATTGAGTTTAAATTCTTTCGTTCAAAACACCAATCCTAGATTTTCAAAAGATGATATAAACAATGTATCTGATCAAGGACACACTATTGAAAATAGAACCATTAAGATAAAACAAGGTGGAGAAATCACCATTGGCGATGATATTTTAATTGGAGAGGGAGCAAGTCCAGACGGCACATTTAGATATATTCAAGTAAATGAAGCGTCTATGTTTAGAGAAACTAATACCGGCGGAACGCATTATGGAGTTCAACAAGCAAATGCACTACCAAACAAATATATCGACTTAAAAGCTAAAGTTGTAGCAAGAAAGAGGGAATAAAAGAACAGGTTATAAAATGTTTGTAATTGTGGGTGTTGGAGAAGTTAAAAGATATCAGATTTATTTAGATTCTGCTCTTCAGTTTGGAGAAATAATTGTTGAAGGATATGTAAACCCAAAGAAAGATTCAAAAAAAGAAAATGGAACTTCAAGCATAGCAGATGAAATAAAAAAGCTGAACGAATTAAAAGAATCTGGAATACTTACAGAAGAAGAATACAAACAAGCAAAACAAAAGCTTTTGAATTAAGAGAATCTATCCGATAACTCTATATATAAAAAGTTGCAATACTCAACTTAAATAAATTACTCTGTTAGTAATATGACAACTGATTTTCACTATCACTTAAATGAATAAAAAAAGATTAAGATACTTAATCAAAGCGTAATTTATCAGAGAATAATTATGAAAAAACCTTTACCTAATTGTAAAAGCAGTACTGTTATCGTGTTTAAATGATGAAAATTCAGACTTTAAACACAAGGTAATAATTACTGAAAGTAAAATAAACGTAATTTCCCAAATTCCAAACGAAGATAATGTCTATGTAAATGAGATATATGCGAAAGTGAAAAATAAAACCAAATCTATAAGTAATGGTTATGTTATATTTAAAATAAAAGACAATGGCAGTCTGGTATCTGAAAGATTGTCTATTGATATTAATCAAGAAATTACTACTTTTACATTGTTTGTTACTGATGTACCCATCGACGAATCGTATTTGTTGAAGGTGGAATTTGTAAGGAAGTAAATAATAATTAAAACTTAAAATATGAAAAATTTTTTATTAGTAATGTTCACAATGTTATCTGGATTTATCAATGCTCAAGATTTAGAAATCATAGGTAAATGGAAAGTTAAAGAGGTTATAAGTCAGGAAATATCTTCAGGATCGGAAGGTTTGATAGATGGATTATCCTTAGCTACATTTGATTTCAAACGCGATAGATCATTCAGATTGGAATCAAGCTTAAAAGCAGGAAGTTTTGTTTCCTTGCTAGAATCCACCCGAAATTCAATGTGGGAGTATGATGTAGAGAATTCTACAATAAACATTAAAAAAAGAGGTAAGGAGTCTGTAATTATGAAGATAAAAGTAGCATTCGAAGGTCCTGAAATAATCTTTACTTTTGAAGAAAGTAATTTAGTAATGGAGGTAGAAAAAGTGATTTAATGTAATTATAAATTTTAAATCAAACATACACTACCAGCCGTAATAAAACAAAGAAACACACAACTAATAACAGTGCCTAAAGTGTGCCAAGCGACGGTTAAAAAAGGCAGATTTAAACGATGTTTAAAAATGTAGACAATTGGTAATCAATTGGTAAAAGATGTAATTGTTTAAAATAATTTAATTGTAGTAAATTTGATTTTTGCTTTAATACGATATGATAACCGAAGAACAGGTAATTTTAGTAAACCATAAAGACGAACCTATTGGTTTGATGCCCAAACTACAGGCACACGAAGAAGCTTTACTGCATAGGGCTTTTTCAGTTTTTGTTTTAAACGATAAAAACGAAATTATGCTGCAGCAGCGTGCTGCTAACAAATACCATTCGCCTTTATTGTGGACAAACACCTGTTGCAGCCATCAGCGTGACGGTGAAACAAACATTCAGGCAGGTAAACGCCGTTTGCAGGAAGAAATGGGTTTTTCGGTTGAATTAAAAGAATTGTTTTCGTTTATTTACAAGGCTCCGTTTGATAA